>NZ_JAQOSO010000030.1 GCF_030068505.1 Roseofilum capinflatum BLCC-M114 | reverse complement strand
TGGAATAAATTACAGCGATCGCGTTGCCCACAAAATTAAGCTTGCCAAGCCACTAGGAGGGGGATTGATGGCTGTTGCGCTGTAAAATCCTAATAATTGATCTTGCGAGGGGGAGCGGCGATCGCCCGCCCCTTGACGGGAGCAGAAGTAGAAGGGGGGAGTTGCGATCGCACCCAAGTCTTAATCTGATACTGAATCCGGTTGAGTAACACTTTCCACGCTGGATCAGTAGAAGGGGCGGGAGAAAGTAGGGGTAAAGAGGGTTGATGAGGTTTGATATAGGCGCGAATATGAATGCCGAAATAGATGCTCGGATCGCTACAGCGCGGACATTCCAGCCCTTCAAACACCACTCGACCCTGTTTTTGTGCCAGTTTTTCCGATCCAGTGAGATAGGCAAATAAATCTTGAGGGGGGAGGTGTTGAAGGGGACGTTTACACCCACTACACCAAAATCGAGGATGCGATCGCAGCCGTTTCATCACCACGGTGGAAAAGGGAATGCTGATTAATGCACCAGACATAAATGCTGCTAATGTGGCTAACCCGGAGGGGCCGGTTATCGATTGTACTAAAATAAAGACTAACGGCAAAGCGACTAAACTGGTAGACCACAGCACGACTTCTGCTAAATCGGAACTTAAGAGGACAAAACTAATAAAGGTGACGATACAACCGATCATCACTAGGATCGCCACCCCCACATAGGCCGTGGGAGAAACGGCGGCTACCAGTAACATGAGGGAAGAAACTAAGCAAAACGACCCCCAATAGACCTGTTGATAGGCTTGACGATATTTCGGTGTGCCTTTATACGGATACCAGAAAAAATCGATGGGCTTTTGGGAACGACCTTGGGGTTTAATCAGTACCGGGACTTGACCTATGCGATAGGCTTTAAAGTACATGAGTGCAGAGAGAACAAATCCTAAACTGGCCACTAGGCTAATCATCCCCAGTTCCAGGGGAACGGTGGCCATGAGGTGGGGCAAATTTTGAAGTCTGAATAATCCAGTGAAACTGAAATCGGTCATAGGAGGATTCTGGTATGGGGATCTGTTGGGGCCGTAGATGAATTTTAGGAGGATTTGGGAATCTGTGGCAAATTTTTAATCGAATTGATGTTGATTTTTAGGAATTTTAATTATGGTTGAATATCCTCTTCCAACTTTTTTTAACCCTGATAAAGTGTCTGAAGTTTGGCGAGTGCCTTATCAGGAACGGGCCGAGCAAGCCAGAAAGTGGGCGCAAGATCAGGGAATTGTGCCTGCGTTGGACGATCGCCTGCGGGTTTGCCTCTTGGCGATCGATGTGCAGAATACTTTTTGTTTACCAGGGTTTGAGTTGTTTGTGGGGGGTGCATCGGGACGGGGAGCGGTGGAGGATAACCAACGCTTGTGTGAGTTTATTTATCGTAACTTGGGAACCCTGACGGCGATCGCTCCCACCCTCGATACCCACACCGCGATGCAAATTTTCCATCCTCTGTTTTGGATCAATGAGGCTGGAGAGCATCCTACCCCTGCGGTGACTAACATTACGTTAGAAGCGGTTCAGGAGGGTTTATGGAGAGCGAATCCTGCTGTAGCCCAGTCTATCATGGGTGGCGATCGCGAGGCCCTACAAGCTTATGCCTTGCATTATGTGCAAACTCTCAGCGATGAAGGAAAATATCCGCTCACAGTTTGGCCCTATCATTCCATGTTGGGAGGTATTGGCCATGCTTTGGTTTCTTCTGTAGAAGAGGCGATATTTTTCCATAATTTGGCCCGCTATAGCCAAACCTTGTTTGATGTTAAAGGCAGTCATCCGTTAACGGAGAATTATTCAGCCTTGCGTGCGGAGGTGTTAACGGGAGCCAATGGAGAGAAAATCGCTTCTAAAAATGAGTCCTTTCTCAATACCTTACTCAGTTTCGATCGCCTGATTATTGCCGGTCAAGCTAAAAGTCATTGTGTGGCTTGGACAGTTTCTGACCTGCTGACGGAAATTTTAGACCGCGATCCTCAGTGGGCGCAAAGAGTCTATCTACTGGAAGATTGTACATCACCCGTGGTTGTCCCTGGAGCCGTAGATTTTACAGAACAAGCGGATGCCGCGTTTGCACGCTTTGCGGCTGCGGGAATGCATCGAGTCAAGTCTACTGAACCGGTGGAAAGTTGGCCCCAGTGGTGAGGAGATGAGAGGATGGGGAGGATGGGGAAGATTCCCTATTCCCTATTCCCCATTCCCTATTCCCTATTCCCTATTCCCCATTCCCCATTCCCTATTCCCCTAAAATCCGACGCTAGGGGGGTGTGAAAATCACTGTTGAGTCCAAAAACGCTGTATCGCTTACCCAGCCTCCCTTGCAGCGTTTTTTGTTTTCAAAGTAGCGTCGGACTAGTTGAAACACCCTTAAATCCCTATTAGGGATTGAAACTCTTCTTCTATTTGCACCATGCCCATTGCTAGGAGGGTTGAAACACCCTTAAATCCCTATTAGGGATTGAAACCACCTTCTCCGACAATCCCTGATATTTTTGAGGATGAGTTGAAACACCCTTAAATCCCTATTAGGGATTGAAACTCTTAAATATCTTGGTTGGTTCTTGTTCACCCAATATGTTGAAACACCCTTAAATCCCTATTAGGGATTGAAACCTGCATATCATAGCGCTGCCTATCCGCCATAGACAGTTGAAACACCCTTAAATCCCTATTAGGGATTGAAACAAAACGAAACGAAACTAGAATAGGTGAGGAAGTTTCGAGGGAATCTGATGTCTGATGTCATTACAGCTCAAGTGAGCGATCGCATATGTAAGCATATGAATGAAGACCATGCGGAGGCGATCGCCCTATATGCCCAAACCTTTGGGCAAATGCCTTTAACCAGTAGCGCTAAAATGGAGGCGATCGACCCTGACGGTATGGATCTTACCGCTCAAATTGAAGGAAAATCGGTTTCCTTACGAATTGCCTTCGATCATCAATTGGTGGACTCTGAAGACGCTCACCAAACTTTAATCGCTATGGTGAAACAAGCCAGGCAAAAGGCTTCGGCTTAAGCGTTGGCGCGATCAATCGGGTTCGGTGGGCAGGGTTTCTGGGTAGAATTTGAATGATATCGCCTATACTTCTGCCCACCCTACGATATCTATGATATCCATTGTTAATTGATATAATTATGCGACTCGATTCTAGCCCATCCTTATCCTACGATCTGCACCAGTGGAGTCAAGGATACCAATCTCAACCCCATGAATACGATTATTGGATCGAAGATATAGAAGGGGAAATTCCCCAAGATTTAGATGGAACCCTGCTACGCAATGGCCCCGGATTGTTAGATATTGGCGGCTATCCGATCGCCCATCCCTTTGATGGAGACGGGATGGTGAGTGCGATCGCCTTTAGGGAAGGTCGGGCCCACTATCGTAATCGTTTTGTGCGTACCCACGGATATGTAGAGGAACAAAAAGCCGGTAAACCTCTCTATCGCGGCGTATTTGGCACTCAAAAACCGGGGGGATGGTTAGCTAATCTCTTTGACCTGCGGATGAAGAATTTAGCTAATACCCATATCATTTATTGGGGCGATCGCCTTTTAGCGCTTTGGGAAGGAGCAGAACCCCACCGTCTCGATCCGCAAACCTTAGACACCTTGGGATTAGACCATCTTGACGGCCTCTTAAAACCCGGTCAAGCCTTTTCTGCCCATCCCAAAATCGACCCGTATGGCGATCGAGGTAACCCCTGTTTAGTCAACTTCTCCATTCAACCTGGCTTAAACAGTCAACTCACCATCTGGGAATTGAACCTTAAAGGTCAACCCCTACGCCAAAGTACCCATGAAATTCCTGGATTCTGCTTTATCCACGATTTCGCCATTACGCCTCACTATTATCTGTTTTTGCAAAATCCAGTATCCTTTAATCCCCTTCCCTTCTTCTTCGGACTGCGCGGCCCGGGAGAATGTATTGACTTCGATCGCCAAAGTTTAACAAAAGTTTGGGTAATTCCCCGCCAAGGAAATCAACCGATCAAAAAGATAGAAATTGAATCTGGATTTGTGTTTCACCATGTGAATGCCTTTGAAGCAGAAAACCAAATTATTTTAGATTCAATCGGTTACAACTCTTTTCCGGAAGTCGAACCGGGCAGTGATTTTCGTTACACAGATTTTAATCAACTTGCACCTAGCCAATTATGGCGTTTTCGACTAGACTTAACTCACCTAAGAGGCGATTGCCAACTTATAGAATCCCGATGTTGTGAGTTTCCCCAGATTCATCCTCAATGGGTGGGAAAAGACCACCGTTATGTCTATTTAGGAGCCGCTCATCACCATCAGGGTAGCGCTCCCCTACAAGGGATTCTCAAGCGGGATAACCAGTCTGGAGAATCCCAATTTTGGAGTGCTGCACCCCATGGTTTTGTCAGTGAACCCGTTTTTATTCCTCAACCGGGATCGGAGGGTGAAGATAGGGGTTGGCTCATCTCTATTGTTTACGAAAGCCAAAAGCATCGCTCTGATATTATTATCTTAGATGCCCAACACCTAGAACGGGGGCCTACCGCACGACTCCATCTGCAACATCATATTCCCTATGGATTACATGGGAGCTGGAGTCCTAAGCAACAACTGGGAATTGGTTGATCGGGGGTGCAAGTTAAGTATTAAATTAAGGTGTATTTAGGCGATCGCTCTTAATTGCTCTCCTTGAAACCCAGAACTACTGATGAAATTTAGCATCGTCATTTCTACATACAACCGTTTATCCTTGCTCAAGCGGGCGATCGATTCTGCTTTGAATCAAACTGTACCCTGTGAAGTGGTTGTCGCTGATGACTGTTCTCCAGACGATACTCAAGCTTATGTGGAAAGTCTAGGAGAGCAAGTCATTTACCATCGAAATTCAGTCAATAGTGGCCACTCAGCCACCGTCAATGCTGGAGTCGAAGCTGCATCGGGAGAATGGATTAAATTTGTTGATGATGATGATTATCTTGCACCCAATTGTATCGAAGAAATGATCGAGGCGATCGCCCTTCATCCTGAAGCCGTCATTTGTTCCTGTCAAGCAGCCCAAGTTAACCTGGAGGAAAAAGTATTAAGTATTACTCGAAAATCTGGCCCCGGTAAAGTCTTCTATATTCCTCAAGAAGATATTCATTATGGCATGTTACTTGAATTAGTCCCCTTTGGCACTCCCATTCAAGTGGCTTGTAAACGGGATGCTTTTATCCAATCTCAAGGCTGGGATTCGAGTTTAGATGCCAATTGCGATGATATTAATTCTTGGGTCAAGATTTCCCAATTTGGAGATGCCTTATTTATTAATGAAATGTTAGCTTACCGGACAGTTTGGCCCGGTGCTTATAATAAAAAAATCTCCCTGACCAAACGCTTAGAAACGAATCTTTTAATCAAAAGCCAAATTTATCAACGAGTTACGGCAAAACACCAACAAGAAATTCCTAACATGGAGCAAGTTGAATCTTATCTAAGTATTCATTGGGGATTGTCGGCCCTGAAACAGAAAAAAATAGGGGATGCCATGAACATGATAGTTCCCAATATTTTATCTTTTTTAGGTTGGAAATTGTTTGTTCAAGCTCAATTCCATCGTCGTCATCCCGATAAATTTACACCCCCCATTGAAAAGCAGGGGGTGAATACTATTCAGTCTTCTTCCTTGAAAACTGATGGACGTGAAACCCTTAAGCTTTTGCAAGCAAAAATTAAAATTCGAGCCAGTCGATTAGCTTGGCAGCAAGGAAAATTTATCATGGGAACTCAACTGATATTACCCATTCTTGCTCAACCCCGATTTTGGTATTTATTGAATGAAGATGAAACCTTAAATAAAAGTTTTAAGTTTTCTTTAGATCGACCCGAAAAAGATAATGATGCTTCAGTTTATCTTAAACAAAAAATTTATAAAGTTCTGCAAATACATCAGCGATCGCCTATTCCTGAACTGGCAGAAGTTCAAGATTACCTAAGACTGCACTGGGGAATCGTCGCCTTAAAAGAAAGACAGCTTAAGGAAGCCTATTCATTGATCCGTCCGAGTCTATTGTCTCCAGCCGCTTGGACAATTTTTTTGAATGCGTTTAGAGATCGGTTAGGACTCTCGAATAATGGAAAAGTTCGCAAAATTGTCTTGGTCAAATCGTCAATTTAAGCTCGATCTTCCTGAAGTTCTCCCTTCAGCAGTTCTAACAAACCCACCGTACCTACAAAAAAGGTATAAAGCGCTGTTTTTAGGGGCGGTTGCTGGTGGGAGGGGGCAAAATAGGCCGCAGCGATCGCCTCTACAATATGGACGATCACAGCCAGACGCTCTAAAATAATCAATCCAACGATCGCCGTCGGTGCAGACCAATCGATAAACGGGTGAATCAGATTATAGGATTCTAAAGCGATCGCCCCACTCATCAGCAGGGTCGCTCCAACTTTAATAGCTCCGATCGCAGCCGGAGGTAGGCCAAGAGGTTTACTCATCAGTCGATTTAACTCAATGGGTTCAAGCTTAACAAGTTCGGAGGAACTCAAGCAAGAACAGGGAATTCTATCCACTTTATGATAATGTTTTAAGGGGATATTGGAGAGGGTGTTGATTATATGATATTGCGTGTCGTTGCTCGTGCAAGTGCTTTAACCCTTTTACCGGCGATCGCCGCATTTGGGCTGATCGGCTGCGAATCAGAGGATGCCTTTATCCCTCCAGCGCCACCCCCCGATGTTTCTCAACCCGATGTTCCCCCAACTCCAGAGGTCGTCACACCCAGTCCCTCACCCAGTCCCACACCAGTCGCTCAACCCACAACTCAACTCGCAGCGCCAGAAAATCCCGATCCCCAGGTAAATGCCCAAGTCCAGCAAACCCTAGATACCATGGCGAACAAGGGTTATCCCAAAGCCAGTCAAGGGGTATGGATGCAGTCGGGAGAAACCTTACTCGCCAACCATCAAGGTACAACCCCATTACCAGCCGCCTCCTTAACCAAAATCGCCACCACCTTAGCCGTATTAGACACTTTCGGCCCCAAACATCAATTTGTCACCCAAATTGGCCATACCGGCACTCTGGAGAATGGAGTGATTAACGGTGATTTAGTGATTATCGGCGATCGCGACCCATTTTTTGTTTGGGAAGATGCGATCGCCCTCGGTAACGCCCTCACCAATCTGGGAATCAAACAAGTAACCGGAGATTTAGTCATTGTCGGTTCATTTTACATGAACTATGAAGACAACCCCAAAACCTCCGGCGCACTATTACGCCAAGGTCTAAACGTCCAACTTTGGCCCAACCAAGCCTATCTGCAATACGAAACCCTACCCGACGACACCCCCCAACCGGAAGTGAGCGCCAGTGGTTTAATCAAAACCGTCACCACAGCACCCGCGAACCTTAAACCCCTGCTGCGCTATTCCTCCCTCCCCGTAGCCGAATTGCTCAAAAAAATGAACCAATACAGCAACAATCCCATGGCAGAAATGTTTGCCAATATGGTCGGAGGAGCAGGACTCGTTTCCCAAAAAGCCGCCACTGTTGCCGGTATCCCCCCCGCCGAGATTAAACTGATTAATGGGTCAGGATTAGGCGAAGAAAACCAAATGTCCCCACGAGCAGCAGTCGGTTTATTCCTAGGCATACAAAAAATTTTGCAACCCCATCAAATGAATGTTGCTGATGTCGTTGCCATTGTCGGACAAGACGAAGGCATCTTAAGATCTCGCCCCTTACCCAAATTTGCCGTCGTCAAATCCGGCAGTCTCTACGTCGTCAGCACCCTTGCCGGAGCCTTACCCACCGCCCAAAACGATATCGTCTGGTTTGCCCTCTTGAATGGCGGTAGCTATTACGAAGATTTCCGTGAAGAGCAAGAAACCTTCCTCAACCAACTCGTCAGCCAATGGGGAGCCGTATCGAGCCTACCGGAAGACTTACAACCGGGCTTATCCCCAACTTCTGGCTCTCGCATTGAAAATGTGCAATAAGCCGATTAAAAAGATGGGGATTTCGCTATTCCTCAATTTTGTTAAATTGGATCGGGGTGATGGGGTGCAACGTACTGTAAGTTTCAATCAGTCAATGAGTTGGAGCAGGACAATACACCATGACTCATATTATCTCTTGGATTCAATCTAAAAAAGCATGGCGATTACCGATCGCGTTTTTCATGTTTATCGCCCCTATTGCTACGATTACCACTGTTATCTATATTCAAGAAGTCAAGCAAGCGAAAACCTTGTTAAAAATCCAAGCAACCCATAGCCTTAAAGGGCAAACCGATCGAATTTCCAGAGAATTTGAATTAATTGTATCCGATTTAAATATTTTAGCTGAACTGAACGATCTACAAATGTATCTTACGGAAGCAACAGTTCAGCAACAGAATGCTGTAGCCCTTGAATTCTTTCACTTTTCTGTCCATAAACAACTCTACGATCAGATTCGGTTTTTAGATGAAACAGGGCTGGAAAATGTTCGAGTTAATTTTAATGCCGGTCAACCCTCGATTGTGGATGTAGAACAACTCCAAAATAAAGGAAATCGTTATTACTTTCAAGATACCTGGGTACTTTCTGCTGGAGAAATTTTTATTTCTCCCTTTGATTTGAACATGGAAAACGGCACAATTGAACAGCCCTTAAAACCCATGATTCGGTTTGGGATGCCGGTGTTCGATCGGCAAGGAGATAAACGAGGCATCCTGTTACTGAATTATCTGGGAAATCAACTCTTAACGGAGTTAAAAAAGGATGCGATCCATGCTCCAGGCAATCTAATGTTATTAAATGGGGAAGGGTTTTGGTTGACCGGAGCTTCACCATCGCAGTTATGGGGGTTTATGTATCGCGATCGCCCCACTGACCTCCCGCAAACCTTCGCCGAACAGTTTCCCCAGGAATGGCAACGCATTAGTCAAGATAGTCAAGGTCAATTTTATACAGATAACGGCTTATTTACGTTTGTCACCCTCTATCCCTTAGTGGAGGGACAACGATCCAGCACCGGTGCTTCAGATGCCTTTAGTCCCAGTGAATTGGAGATCGGTGCATCGGAGTATTATTGGAAAGTGGTGTCCTATGTACCCCCGGAAGAGATTCAGGCAATTCTACTCCCCATTCAGAAAAAAATTACACTACCGTTTCTCCTGTTAGCAGCGATCATTTTAATCCTTGCTAGATGGTTAACGGATGCACAAGTTAAACATAGGGAAGCAGAAGTTAAGCTTGTGCAACAAAATGATTTTTTAAATAATGTTATTAACTCTCTAGCCGATTCTTTTTATGTCATTGATGTCACCAATCATAAAATTATTACAGCTAATACTGCGGCGAAACAAATGGGGACTTTTAAAAATACAACCTGTTATACGTTGACCCATAAACGGAACAGTCCTTGTAGTGACGACAGGGATCAGGCTCATCCTTGTCCGTTAGAAATACTGCGAAAAACGAAAGAGCCAACTGTGGTTGAACATATTCATTTTGATGCCCAAGGTAACCCACTTATTGTAGAAGTTCATGCCTATCCTATTTTGGATATTCAAGGAAACTTGGTACAAATGATTGAGTATAGTTTAGATATTACAGCTCGCCGCAAGGCAGAAGAGCAAGTGCGTAAACTCTCCCAAGCCGTTGAACAAAGTGCCAATGGAATTCTAATTACTGATTTAAAAGGGAGAATTGAATATGTTAATTCCCAGTTTACTGAAATGACCGGGTATACTGTGCAAGAAGTTCTAGGAAAAACACCGCGAATCTTAAATTCGGGAGAACAGAGCAAGGAATATTATCAGGAATTATGGCAAACGATTCAATCAGGAAATGAATGGCGGGGTGAGTTTCATAACCAACGCAAAGATGGTTCTCTGTATTGGGCCCATGCGACTATTTCTCCTATCTTCAATGCCGATCAAAAAATAACTCATTTTTTAGGAATTCAAGAAAATATAACGGCTCGTAAACAGGCAGAATCTGACTTGCGAGAGTCTGAATATAAATTAAGACAGCAAACTCAAGAGCTGGAGAAAACTTTAGCCGAATTACGTCAGGCTCAATCCCAACTTATCCAAACTGAGAAAATGTCGAGTTTGGGGCAATTGGTTGCCGGAATTGCCCATGAAATCAATAATCCTGTTAGTTTTATCTATGGAAATTTGGGCTATGCTGAAAGTTATATCAAAGACTTGATGAGTGTGATTGAAGCTTATCAGAACTCCTATCCAAATCCTGAGCAACAGGTTTCTGAAACTATCGAAGAAATAGATTTTGAATTTTTAGTGGAAGACCTAGCAAAAATTTTGCAATCGATGAAGGAAGGGGCAAATCGAATTGATGCGATTGTTTCTTCTTTGCGTACCTTTTCTCATATCGATCAGGTAGGGATTAAAGCGGTAGATATTCATCAAGGATTGGACAGTACGTTAACGTTATTACAATGTCGATTACAAGGAGATGAAAATCGTCGAGAGATTCAGCTCAAAAAACAATATGGTAAGTTACCCTTGGTAGAATGTTATCCCGATCAATTGCATCAGGTGTTTATGAATTTAATCATGAATGCCATTGATGCCATTGAAGAGCGCGATCGCTCCTCGGACAACGTTCAATCCTATCTAGGGGAAATCAGCATTATCACTCGAACGATCGGCGATCGCTCAGTGCAAATCAGTATTATTGATAATGGTATCGGTATTAAAGAGTCCATAAAACCTCGATTATTTGATCCATTTTTTACAACTAAAGATGTGGGTCAAGGAACAGGGTTAGGACTCTCCATTAGCTATCAAATTATTACAGAGCAGCATCAGGGAACCATTGAATGTTTGAGCAAAGTATCTGAAGGGATAGAGTGGGTCATAACATTACCGGTTCAGATGATCTAATACAGCGCTTCGCGTGGTAACGAGGTAATAGGTTCTCTTAAAAGTCCCCCTGAAGAAGTATAAATGCTATATCCAGCCACAAATCGCTGTATCATAAACTGATGTAATAAAGACAATCAGAGAACAATGGAAATGGGTGAGCGCACAGCTTCAGTTCATCGCGTAACCGGGGAAACCGATGTTACCGTATTCTTAAATTTGGATGGCCAGGGAAAATGTAGCGCCAAAACAGGCATTCCCTTTCTTGACCATATGCTCCATCAAATTTCATCCCATGGACTGATTGACCTGGAAGTAGAAGCACAGGGAGATTGGGAAATTGATGACCATCATACCAATGAGGATGTGGGGATTACTCTCGGTCAAGCATTAGCCAAAGCATTAGGCGATCGCAAAGGCATATTCCGCTTTGGCCATTTTATTGCCCCCCTAGATGAAGCGCTAGTGCAAGTGGCCCTCGACTTCTCTGGACGGCCCCATCTGAGTTACGGGTTAACTCTTCCCACGGAACGAGTGGGAACCTATGACACCCAATTGGTACGCGAGTTCTTTGTAGCAGTGGTGAACCATTCCCAAATGACCCTCCATATCCGTCAACTTGATGGGATCAACTCCCATCATATTATCGAAGCCACCTTCAAAGCCTTTGCCCGTTCCATGAGAATGGCCCTAGAAATCGATCCCCGTCGAGCCAGTGCTATTCCTAGCTCTAAGGGCGTATTGTAGTTGAAGACAACTAATTATCCATTCACCGATCGCCAAATCGTGATTTTAGTGCGATCGCGTCCCATAATAGTGTCTGGTGAGTTATTTTGAAATCCTACAATCATGCCTAGAACTCCAGATGAATATGCCGTCCATTTACTCATGAGTGGAGGACACCGAGAAATTGTACGCTTTCCGACCATCAAAGACTTTCAGAAGTGGTACGCGGCTGAGGTGGTGCAGAAAAAAGATAGTGACGACTTTGTAAGCGTCCCCATGAAAACCACTGAAGGGGAATACATGGTCATTCGCCCCAATAGTATACTGGCTATCCGGGTAGAACCAGTGTATACCAGCAGTATAGATCGAACTCCCATGGATGATTAGCACACTCTATGAAACCCCTCCTCACCTCCCTGATTTTAACGGTTGGACTCACTTGGATGCCTCCAGTTTGGGGGCAGACTCCTTCACCTTCTCCTGCGGTGGATGCGCTGGAAGTCACCCAGAGAGGGGAGGGGGATCTGGGTTGGGGCGATCGCCTGTTTGGCCCTTCTGGAGATAAGCGATCGCTCTTAAGGGCCATTGATTGTAGTTTGCAGTATTTCCCGATTAAGTCATGTTAGCATAATTGCAGAGGCTCTCAGCAAAATAGTCACACTATGACAGAAATTACTTTACCCCAAATCCTGGAACGATTGCAGACTTTAGAGATTGAAGATCTCTATCAGATCGAAGGAGCTGTTGCCAAGTCGATTGCCCAAAAAAAACCGAGTTCTGATCATCGAGCGGCTTTTCATCAATCTTTGCTTGATGCGGGTTTAGTTAAGCAAATAAAACAACCAAGCGTAATATCTACAAATGAACGATCGCTGATTCCAGTCAAAGGAAAGCCTGTTTCGGAAACCATTATCGAAGAACGGCGCTAGATGACGATTTACTTTCTAGATAGCAGCGCTCTAGTTAAACGTTACCTTAATGAGATCGGCTCGACTTGGGTGGTTAGATTATGTGATCGCAGTCTTAATCATGAACTGTTTGTTGTGGCAATTACGGCAGTAGAAGTGATCGCAGCCATAACCCGGCGATCGCGCGGTGGCAGTATCAGTATATCGGACGCTACCTTAGCTCGCGATCAATTTAGATTTGATTTACACAATCAATATCAAGTAATTGAAATTACAGAAATAATTATTAATTCGGCAATGACGCTATCAGAAACTTACGGATTGCGAGGTTATGATGCCATTCAACTTGCGGCTGGCTGCGCTGTTCATTCTGCCTGTATTACCAATCAATTGCCTGCATTGATTTTTGTTTCGGCCGATCATGAATTGAATCTTGCAGCCGCTAGTGAAGGCTTAAGGGTTGAAAATCCTAATGCTTATCCCTAATGATTTTCCTATTACCCATTACCCATCACCCAATCGTGATTTTAGTGCGATCGCGTCCCATAATAGTGTCTGGTGAGTTATTTTGAAATCCGACAATCATGCCTAGAACTCCAGATGAATATGCCGTCCATTTGCTCATGAATGGCGGACACCGAGAAGTAGTACGCTTTCCCACCATTAAAGACTTTCAGAAATGGTACGCGGCTGAGGTGGTACAGAAAAAAGACAGTGACGACTTTGTAAGCGTACCCATAAAAACCACAGAAGGGGAATATATGGTCATTCGTCCGATCAGTATCCTGGCGATCCGGGTCGAACCGGTGTATACCAGCAGTATCGATCGAACTCCTATGGATGATTAGCACACTCTATGAAACCCCTCCTCACCTCCCTGATTTTAACCCTTGGACTCAGTTGGATGCCTCTAGTTTGGGGGCAGACTCCCTTACCTTCTCCTGCGGTAGATGCCCTAGAAGTCACCCAGAGAGGGGAGGGGGATCTGGGTTGGGACGATCGCCTGTTTGGCCCTTCTGGAGATAAAAGATCGCTCTTAAGGGCCATTGATTATAGTTTGCAATATTTGCAAACGCCCAAGGCGATCGAAGACTACACCGAATTAAACCATCCAGAGATTACCCGCGATCGCGTCCGTCGGTCATTAATTCGCTTTCGCCAGATCCTCGTTTCTTCCCGCAGTGCCGCCGAACTCCAGAGAGCCGTGCAGCGAGAATTTACCTGGTATCAGTCCGTCGGAAACGATGGGCAAGGAACCGTCGGGTTTACCGGCTATTTTGAACCCACCTATGCCGGAAGTCGCACCCGAACCGCCCAATATCGCTATCCCCTCTATGCTCGTCCCGCAGACTTCGAGGACTGGGAGACACCCCATCCCACCCGTCGCCAACTGGAAGGGGAAGATGGACTAGGGTGGCAAAGTCCCCTACGAGGAACCGAAATCGTTTGGCTGGGCGATCGCCTAGAAGCCTTTCTCGTCCATGTCCAAGGTTCTGCCCAGATCCAACTTCCCAATGGCCAGGTGATGACTGTTGGATATGCGGGGAAAACCGATCATCCTTATACCAGCATTGGTAAAGAACTGGTGAACGCGGGCATCTTTCCCCTAGAGTCCTTAACCTTACCCAAACTCATCGACTATTTTCATCAGTTCCCCGAACAGATGAACGAGTATTTACCCCGCAATCAAAGTTTTATCTTTTTTAAGGAAACCCAGGGACAACCCGCCACCGGGAATTTAAGCGTACCCGTCACTGCGGGGCGCTCCATTGCCACCGATAAATCCCTCATGCCTCCAGGCGCTCTGGCTCTCATTCAGGCTCCCCTTCCCGAACGCAATGCACGGGGGCAGCTCGAACCCACTTGGGTAAGTCGGTTTGTCCTCGATCAAGATACCGGAAGCGCCATCAAAGGAGCGGGACGGGTGGATGTCTTTATGGGAACTGGACAAGAAGCGGGCGATCGCGCAGGGTTAACCCACTCCAACGGAGAGCTTTATTACCTGCTCCTGAAGCGATAGGATAGAAAACACACCGTTATCATCACACCAATTCAAAAGGAGAACCTAAACCCATGGTAGAACCCCTAGTTTCCGGCATCGTACTCGGCTTAATTCCCATTACCCTCGCTGGCTTGTTTGTAGCTGCCTATCTCCAGTACAAACGAGGCAATCAACTCGGTTAGATCTCCCTAGGAGCAATCAGTAGGTTGGAGGACGCAACCGGCGAACCCAACCTGCTGGCCAACGCATCAAGATCAATAACCTTACAGAAAAACCATGTCTAATAAAATTTCAGCCGAGCAGTTTTACGACAAGTTTGCACCTAAATATGACGAAACCTTAAAAGATCCAGATTGCAATGCTCAACAAGTGCTTGAAGCTCACAAAATCTTTCAAAAATATTATGGGACTCAAGCCACAGGCAAAATTCTCGATATCGGTTATGGAACCGGTTTCCTAAGTCAGCTTCTGGAAGGAGATTTTCAGTATACAGGAATTGATATTTCTGGCAAAATGCTAGAAATTGCCGCCCAAAGAGGCTACCAAGTCATTCACCAGCCGATTGAAACTGCTCTAGCAAGTGTTGCAAGTAAGTCTTACGATTTTGTCTTTTGCTTAAGTTCTTTATTGTTTGTTGAAGATATTGAAGCGGCTTTGAAGGAAATTCATCGAATCGCTCGCAAAGCAGTTTTTATCAGTCTTGATGAGACAACAGAAGAATATATCAAAAATTTTGCTTGTACCGTTTACAACCACTGCCAAACTCCTTTCCCCAATGCAAAAGAAGATTATTGGATTCTGGGATGGAAGTCTCCCACTCTGGGCATTTCCATTCAGACTCGGATGATTTACGAGCCATTAGTACCCTAAACATTAAACTCGACTAAGCAGTTATGACTCTGACGACCCAAAAAATAAGCTTTGAGGAATATCTAACCTATGAGGATGGCACAGATACTCGCTACGAACTGGTCAATGGAGAATTAGTAGCGATGAGTTTAGGAACAGGAAAACATGGGGCAATTATTCGTTTTTTACTGCTGCAATTTGAGCAGACTTTAGCCACATCCAAAGAACCCTTAACCGTCCTACCCGGTTTAGTTGCCGTTCGCTCCCCTCGTGGAGGTCGTTGGGATACCTGCCGCATTCCCGATATTACCCTCTTATCTCAAGAACAATGGGAAGACATGGCCGAACGGGAAGCCGTCATTAACCTGAATGAACCGCCCCCATTGCTCGTAGTTGAAGTTGTCAGTCCCTCCACCAAAATGGATGACTATCGCTCTAAACAATCTGAATATAGTGTGCTAAATATTCCTGAATATTGGATTGTAGACCCTCTGGAACAAAAAGTAACCCTTGGTCAATTAGATCATGGATTGTATAATCTAACCGAATTTCAAGGCGAACAACTCATCAACTCCCCCACATTCCCACAACTTCAGCTAAC
This sequence comes from Roseofilum capinflatum BLCC-M114, assembly GCF_030068505.1. Taxonomy (NCBI): domain Bacteria; kingdom Bacillati; phylum Cyanobacteriota; class Cyanophyceae; order Desertifilales; family Desertifilaceae; genus Roseofilum; species Roseofilum capinflatum. The sequence continues at coordinate 30,379 of NZ_JAQOSO010000030.1, read as the reverse complement.
CGCCAGTCAAATTTTAGCTTCTAAATTATGATTTACACTTCGACTAAATTACTAACCTTTGAGCAATTCGTTGCTGAATACGGCGATGATTTTCGTTATGAATTAGCCGATGGAGAATTAGTCGATATGGAACCCACTGGCCCCCATGAAACGGTAAGTGGTAAACTAGCAACTAAAATTGGGATTGCGATTACCCATGCTCAACATCCCTGGTTCATTCCCCGCACCTGCTTAATTCAACCGTTTGCCGATATCGCTACAGCGCGTCGTCCTGATGTTCTGGTTTTAGATGAAACTCTATTAGACCGTGAACCCCTATGGCAAAGAGAACCGATTATTACCTTGGGGCGCTCGATTAAGCTGGTGGTAGAAGTGGTCAGTTCTAACTGGGAAAATGACTATGCTCGCAAAGTGGAAGAATATGCGCTGTTGGGAATTCCTGAATATTGGATTGTAGACTTTAGGGGATTGGGGGGAACGGCATTTATTGGGAAACCAAAGCAACCCACATTTACGGTTTGTCAATTAGAGGGAGAGGAGTATAATCAGCAGCAATATCGGTTAAGAGAATCGATTGTTTCTCCGATATTTCCCGATATACAGTTGCAATTAGAGGATGTTTTAACCCGATAATGTAGCATACAGCGCAAAGAGCTGTAGTGGGGGAATGGGGGGAGTGAAAAACAGGCTCAATCTGGCTTTGAGCTATTGTGGCTATCTTGAAAAACCGCAATTAATGTGCCACATAACAGCGAAAAATGCTGTATTTTTAAGGATTTGATATAAAGTGCCCTGCGCTGTCGCTAACGCACCCTACTGCCGTGACACAGCTAAAAATGTGCATTAGCGTAGGGTGGGTTAGGCGGCTAAAACCTAGACTCTGACAGCAATCTATCAATCCGCCGTAACCCACCATTTTAGGGTTGTCACGGCACTACGCTAATGCCCTATTTTAGTTGAAACAGTCCACTACGCGCTCTCATGATTCAGAGTTTGAACTAAAATGCGTAGGAGGTCTTCTAGATCGGCGGGGACACGGTAAAGATTAAGGTCTTGAGTGACTTGACGAGAGTGGCGATCGAATTGAGCGAATTGCCAGATATTGCCGGTGGAAATTGCTCCCTGGAGGAGGGTTTGATCGGACTCGATCCATTGATCGAGGGCAATGAGTTCGATCGCCAGTTGCACAAAACCCCGTTCTAGATCTTCATTTTTAGCTTCAATGACGAGGAAAACCCCATCATTTTGCAGCAGATAATCGAGGGAACCTTTGAGTTGATGGCTCACGACAACGGGATATTCAACATTGAGGGTGGCTTGGGTATAGTGGAGCAAGTCGGTTAAAACGGGGGCGATTAAAAATTCTCGCCGTGCCATTTCGCTGGTGAGGCTAAGACGGGGGAGACTCTCTTCAATGCGGGTTTTGAGGTTGAGTAGGCGATCGAGAGGGCCAGTATACTGGGGAAAGTGTAGCGATCGCCGTTGCAACGAAACCTGAAAATAGGCCAGAATATCTTGCGGGGCAAAGTTGAGTTTAAAGTAATCCGCAAAAGTATAGGATTGCTCTGGCTTGATAATGGTCAATCGAGACATCGTTAGTTACAGCCCTTGCTTTAAATTCCTAATGTCAATACCCAACCTCTTAATGTGCCCGTATTACCTAAAGCATGGTCAATGACTTGTAACTTCCAAACTCCGCGAACCGAGAGATTAACTAATCTTTTTAATAAGGGACGTTGGGCAGAGGTATAGGTATGCTGAAGTCGGGTTTGTCTCGCTAATGTCCGGTTTTGTAGCAAAATCGTTTGATTATTGGGAGCAATTAGACTCACTTGAATATCGCCTAAGAAACTGTGATCGATATCGACGGTAACTTGGATATCCCGTAATGCATTGCTTTCAGAAATATACATCGAGCTGCTAATGCCACGACTATCATAATCGCGAATGGCGACGCTGGCATAATTTTGGCGTTGAATCCAGCGACTGACAGTGGGAGGAGTAGGACGCGATCGCGCAGCAGCCGAAACTGCTTTATAGGCATTCACTTTACCATAGCCAAACCACTCAGAATGGCCGCTACTATCATAAGTGCCCTTACGAAAGCCAAACTGAGGATCGGGGTCTAGATCCGTAATTTTATCGGTATTGGAGATTAAAATTTGCTTGACCTGGGCGGCTGTTAAATTAGGATTTGCCGATAAGACAAGCGCCGCCACTCCAGCCACAATGGGACAAGCACTAGAGGTTCCCCCAAACGTGCCGGTAAAATCTCCGGTTCCATAGCCTGCCCCCCCGACTCGATCAGTAGTAAATACCCCTAACCCTGGGGTGGCACTGGTGACAGCCGGAGGGGTTTGGATAAAGCCGGTTTGTTGCAGCCAAATCCCTGGAGGGGCATTATTGGAAGGGGCACAAACGGCGATTTCTTTCCCCCAGTTGCTGTAAATGGCTTTTTTGCTCAGACTGGAACAGGCAGAGACAGCAATCACATTGGGATGGATAGGAAACCCGGCTAACCATCGGGTATTGCCAGAAATGACATTATTGGGCCAGCCTTGCTCATAAACCGTGTCGTTGATGGGGCGGTTGGCATTACCAGAGGCAAAAACAATCACACAGCCTTTCCCCTGTCGGCCTTGGGTGGCGGCTTTGGTGAGGGCAGCATTTTGGCGCAGGGAGAGGGGAAAGTTAACGGCGGCTGGCCCCCAACTACAGGAAATGACGGCAGCGCCGCGATTAACACACCAATCAAAGAGTTGTTCGATGGAATTATCATCCAGGAAGCCGGTGGTGCGGACGGGCATCAGGGAGCATCCGGGGGCGACTCCGACGATCCCGGAGCCGTTTTCTTCGGCAATGGCAACTCCGGCACAGGAGGTTCCATGGTTTTCTACCAGTCCTTCGGGTTGGGGGATAAAGTCTTGGCCTTTGAAGTCTTTGGGGGCGACAATTTTGCCAAGTCCTTGGAAGTCGGGATGGTTGAGATCCATGGCATCATCGGCGACAGCGACGACAATGGAGCGATCGCCCCTAGTCATATCCCAAGCTCGTTCGGCATCGATGTGAGAGCCGGTGGCCAGAGTATTGCCCCCATTATGATTGAGATACCATTGTTGACTATAAAACCCATCTGTGGGGCGATACATGGGTTGGCTGGGGATAATTAAATTAGGTTCAGCCGCAACTACGGCGGGAGAAGCCATCAGACGGTTAGCAATTTTAATCGGATTTTCGGTCGAGTTTTCCGTCAGTTGATAGACCCAGGTATCTGGAAGGGTGTCCACGGGTTTGATCTCCCGCAAGCCATACTGTTGAATCAGGCCGTTGCGGGTTGGTTTATCGCTCGGTTCTGACCATTGAATGGTGATCTCGTTGGACAAATAGGTGTAGGTTCCCGGCGCATCTTTGATCTGATAGACATGGCTGGCAAAGGCCACATCTTGGGAACTGCGAGCGGAGGTAATGGCTGTTTCTAAGCTTTGGGGATCGACGGTTAATTCGGAGAAATGGGCGGAAATGGGGCGAGTGGCTAAGGAGGGCAGATCCCTGTGCCAATCATCGGGAGAGGTCTGGGACTTGACGGCCACCGTGAGCCGATCCGGGGCTTTTTCTAAAAGCCATTGTTCGCCCCCCCGTTGCAGTACCAAGCCGATGTCTGACTCTGGGATCGGAGATTTTGCCTGGACGGGAGCGGAGGACTGATCTGGGGGAGAACTGGGTTCACTCCCCAGAAAGCGCCGCAACTGCTCAAAAAAATTAACCATCTTCACCACTTCTTTGCGATCGTTTGTCTATTGCTCTGGATTGGAACAGATGAAAGGGGGAACTGTCTGCTAAATTAATGTTTAGATTTGTTTTATATTGTTAGTCTTCACCCTAGCTCTTACAACTCATGGTATCCTTAAAACCCTCTCGAATCTTACAAGCGACGACTTTAGCCGTTTGTACGTCTGCGATCGCCTTGACTAACGTTGCCGTTGGGCAATCTACCAACCAGCAACTTGCAGCGCAAGACGCTCAAACCACCGCCGAAGAAGGCAGTGCCAACGAATTTCGCCCCTTGAACCAAGAAAACAGCTTACTGAGCATGGTCGGGGCCGAGCGCCTCATGGGAGAAGCGGCTGAAGCTGTCGGCAATGAAAATTATGCCCTAGCGCAGCAAAAACTCCAAGATGCTCGTCAGGTGTTTAACCAACTCTCTAATTTTTATCAAGAGTTGGCTGCTAGTTTTTCGGGGATTGATAACCGCATTGCCAATAGTCAACGGGATCTAGCTGTGGAAACGGCGCAAAAACGGGATGAAGCCACCTATCAGCTTGCCCTGGTTCATCGCGCTCAAAATGAAGCCGACTTAGCGGTTCCCCTGCTGGTACAGGTAATTCGCTCTCAAAACCCGACTACGGAAATGGGGAAAAAGGCCTATCAACAGCTTTTTGAATTGGGCTTTGTGGAGTCTCCTTATCCCAAACCTAATGATAGTGAACCGACCTCTGGGACTCCTCAATAGAACCCATAAGGGTATCGAGTGGTTTATCCCCTTGAGTCTCTCAAGAGCGATCGCTACAATAAAGAATTGAGAACGATTGATCGTAACTAATCATAAGGAGTCTTGCATGGTTCGTCCAGCCGAAGTGGAAGCAATGATTAAAGCCAAGCTTCCCGATGCCCAAATTCAACTTAAGGATATGACGGGAGGGGGCGATCACTATGAGGCGATCGTCGTCTCCCGTGAGTTTGAAGGCAAAAGACCGGTACAACAACATCAGTTGGTTTATGCGGCCGTTCAGGAAGCTATGGCTAGTAATGCTATTCATGCCTTGGGTTTAAAAACCTATACCCCAGAACAATTTGAAACTTCCCAGTAAAATTCTTAAAAATCAGTTAAGATCGATTCTCTGAAGCCGATTTTAAGGTTGTTGTCCTACTATCCTCACGAAATCACTATGACTCCAGAACTGAAAGCAAACTTTGATAATGTCATTCAACAGAACAAGATTGTTGTGTTTATGAAGGGCAATAAAATGATGCCCCAATGTGGATTTTCCAATAATGTGGTGCAGATCCTGAATCATCTGGCAGTTCCCTATGAAACCATAGATGTATTGCAAAACGATCAGATTCGCCAGGGGATTAAAGAGTATTCTAACTGGCCAACCATTCCCCAGGTTTATGTTAACGGGGAATTTATTGGCGGCTGTGACATTATGATTGAGTTATTCCAAAGTGGAGAACTGGCTCAGATGCTGGAAGTAGCTTTAGCCTCCTAGACAAGTGACCCCATCGATCAGTAATCCCCCGGTAGTTATTCGAGGATCGAGCAGATCTCAAAACTACCGGGGGATAGATTTTTGTTTTGAAACAACCTAAAAACCAGCGATCGCCCATTGTCTCAATGGGCTAGTAAAATTTGGTCTCCGGTTCCGGTAAGGGCATTTCAAAATTGGATCGATCGCGTAAATATCGATAGGCTTCTTCTTCCAGGCGATGGACTAAATAGGTTTCAATACAGTTAGAATGTCTTAATGCCGCCAGATAGCCCTCTAAATACATACGCAAATCGTCATAGCGGTATCCTCGATTCCAGAGGTCTACAAGAGCATCAGTAATTTTTTGGTAAAAACGAATGGTTTGAGTATCCTGAAGCATCATAGGGGTTGTCTCCTGAGCATAAACTGAACTTCACCGTTGGGTATCTTAAGGGTCGATCCTTTGGTCTGTTCACTTCCCGATAGGCAAAATCCGGATCGGTCAATCGAAGAATCGCATTGATATTCTTATTTTAACGAATCTCCAGACAAAATCCAGATAGGAAATTAGCTAGAGTTTCTTAAACTTAGCATACCCAAACCCCCCAAATTCTGTAGCGATCCTGAAAAATTAGCCCATAGAATACTCGGTATCCACAACTACAAAAACCTTTATCAAGCTTTGTTAAGGTAGGGGGAGTCAATGCTGCATAGTGTGATAAGGAAATTTAACCGAAGTGGTCTCGATCGGTATTCAGATTATAGAAAGTAACCCCCATCTGCGATCGCTTCTCGGTTGGCACTTACAGCAAGCTGGCTATGGTGTTTATCAATCCGCCGATAGTGCCAGCGCCCGCCATGTCTACATGGTACGAGAACCGACTTTAGTGGTTTTAGATAGTAGTATTTCTGGAGGACAAGGGTTAGAGCTTTGTCAGTGGATTTACAATCAACAGAAATCCTGGATTTTAATGCTCTCCGCTCGCGATGCGGAGACAGATGTCGTCGCTGGACTGCAAGCGGGTGCAGATGATTATCTGACCAAACCTTTCGGAATGCAGGAGTTTATGGCACGGGTGCAAGCCCTCATTCGCCGACAGCAAAAACTTACACCTCCGGCCTATCTGAACTATGGTGACCTGAAGATTGATTTGGTGCAACGGCGGGTTTCTCTTAAGGGAGCAACTATCGATTTAACTCCCCAAGAATTCAGTCTCCTTTATGCCCTCGCTCAAGTGGGAGGACAACCTCTCAGCCGCTCCCAGTTGCTGCAAAGAGCTTGGCCCGATGAGATTGATAACCCTCGGACGGTGGATACCCATGTCCTGTCGTTACGCAAGAAAATTGAGATCGATCCCCGCCAACCCCATGTGATTCAAACGGTGCGTAAGGTGGGTTATCGGTTTAATCAGGATGCCCTAGCCCAGCAGAGGCGATCGCCTTATCCCACTCGTTCCCCTTCTCTGTCTGCCCAGTATACGTTACCGATGAAACAATCGGATTAAGAGGCAAAAGGCAAGAGGCAAGAGGCAAGAAGGAAAATCAGGTTTTACCCTTGCCTTGTATCTCATGAGAGTGGAACTTGGTGTAGGGCCGTGGAGATCGTCCAAACATCCATTCCTAGGAGCATAAGACTAAAGCCTAATAAAAGGGCATACATCCAGGGTTGGGCTAGAGGTTTGACGTTGCTGGTGTCAATTTCGGTTTTTTCTTGCACGTGCCGCACCAGTTGGGCAAATCCGGCAATTCGCATGGGGAGTAAGTAGGCATCCCCCGATTTAGCCAGGAAATAATAGACTAATCCTCCTTGTCCTGTTGTTCTGGGTTTCAAGGACTGGATCTCTGACCAGGGTAAAGACCAATGGCGGTTTTTGGCCCAAAAGACCCAGGAAGCATAGTTAACTTGAATTTGGCGATCGTCTACTGTGACTCTTTCACTGAGCGATCCCCAGAGAATGATAGCTCCTAGGGCAAGGGCCAACCACAGAAGGGTGGGAGAAATTTCGGAGGAGGTTACCCTAGCCAAAATCGGTAAGGGTACAGTGAGGGCAATATAGAGGGTGAATAGGGGGATACGGATGAGGGGGGAAATTCTAAACTGGGATGAGGGTTGCTGGGGGCGATCGCGCATAATTGGGTTGATTGATTCAGGGTAGATATTTTTGTACCACACTCCATCCGGTAAGGGAAACCCAGCTAAACCCAATAAACAGGATCGTGTTAGTAATCAGATGGAGGGGCCGGGCCCAAGGTCTTTGGGAACTGATTTGGGTGGCACTGGTGGCAGAAATGAGGACTAAAGCCACCACTAACAGACCGGCAAATAGGTGGGAGGAATGGCCCAGACTACCGTAATGACCTAGGGTTCCTACAATTCCGATCGCCAGCAGTAACAGTACCAGAAACACCAAAATTGAACCGAGGAGATAGTGGAGCGATCGCCACCACTCAGGTAAGGATTGGCGATTTTGTCGGCTCCACCAGATTCCGGTTCCTGTCATGGCTAATAAGCCATAGGAAAATAGGGCCAGACCCATTGACCAAGCCGCTATTTTCCAGAGCCATAAAAATGAAGGAAGATCCACAAATGCAAACAGTATTTATTAAAGGTAACTATCTAAAATTGAGATTTTAACCCAGATTAACTCACCATCTTTCCCTTAATCAATAGAAGTTAGAACCGGTGATTTAGTGGGAGTTAAAGTGTTGATCACTTTAGGTAGCACTTTAGATTCTTTGAGGATATGACCTTGCTCTTCTGTGCCTAACTCTTGGAGTTTTAAGCGATCGCAAGGAATTTTATCCGATAAAATTGCGCTGGCCATCATCCCTGAGTGTATTTCCAATAGGGCTTCTGGAACCGATTCAAAGACTAAACGCTGTCCGGGAAAGACCACCCGTTCAAAGTACCAATTTTGAATATTACAGATCCGAGCAATTTGCACTTTACTGGTGGCATTTACATAGCAGCAAAGAATACGATAAGACTGCTCTGGGGGTAGGGGATCGAGAATTTGTGCCATATTCTATGAAAAGATCAAAAACAATGCATATTAGCTTACTTAGATACTCTAACACTTCCGATCCCAACAGGTTGTAAACGCGACTACCATTAACCGTTTTTTAATCTCTATTTTTGGCCTCTCAATCTCAGTCCTACAGACTTTCATAAGGTTTTTCTGGGGAGTGATTCATGATCATTTCTAATGCTGATGATTAGTAAATCTAATCGAAGTCCCCGCTCCCTAGGTAAAAATTCCCTCCGACAGATCCCAAAACCAATGTTATCGTAAAGTTATGTGAAAAAATCTCACAAACCCAGCTTGAGAACAGGAAACGCCCTATGCACGCTACCTCCATTACTGGCGATCGCCTTCTGTACGTCCGCCTTCCCTGCAATCCCATCTTTCCCATCGGTGTCGTCTATCTGGCCGATCACATCCACAAGCAGTTCCCCTCAGTAGAACAACAGATCTTCGACCTGGGAACCATCCCCCCTCTAGACTATAAACAAGCCCTAGACGAGGCGATCGATCGGTTTCGCCCCAACTTACTGATCTTCTCCTGGCGAGATATTCAAATCTATGCCCCCGTAGGCGGAAGAAGCGGCAACCCCCTACAAAATGCCTTTGAATTTTACTACAGCCTCAATCCCTTCATTAAACTGCGAGGCGCTTTCGGTGGTTTGCGATTAGCCACCGCCTACTATGGGGAACTCTGGCGCAATCTCAGCCTGATTAAGCGCGGTTTAAAGCGAGCTAGACAGTATAACCCCCATACCCGCTTAGTCGTCGGAGGCGGCGCGGTGAGTGTCTTTTATCAACAACTCGGTCGCTCCCTTCCCCCAGGAACCGTTATTTCCGTTGGCGAAGGAGAAACCCTATTAGAGAAACTCTTAAAGGATGAAGACATCAGTAACGAGCGTTGTTATGTTGTGGGTCAGAGTGTACCCCGCGATCGCCTCATCCACGAACCCCCCACCCCCCTAGAAAAAACCGCCTGCGACTACACTTACATCGAACACATTTGGCCCGCCTTCACCTACTACCTGCAAGATCCAGACTTTTACCTCGGCGTACAAACCAAACGGGGTTGTCCCCATAACTGTTGCTACTGTATCTATACCGTTGTTGAAGGCAAAAAAGTCCGCATTAACCCCGCCGATGAAGTCGTCAACGAAATGCGCCAACTCTATGACCGGGGAGTGAAGAACTTCTGGTTTACCGATGCCCAATTTATTCCCGCTCGGAAATTCATCCCCGATGCGATCGAACTCTTGCAAAAAATCCTCGATGCTGGTTTAACCGACATTCACTGGGCTTCCTATATTCGTGCCGATAACCTCACCCCCGAACTATGCGATCTCATGGTCAAAACCGGCATGAACTACTTTGAAATCGGCATTACCAGTGGCTCCCAAGAATTAGTCCGCAAAATGCGAATGGGCTATAATCTGCGGGTGGTCTTAGAAAACTGTCGGGACTTAAAAGCAGCCGGATTTAACGATCTCGTATCCGTCAATTATTCCTTCAATGTGATTGACGAAACCTATGACACCATTCGACAAACGATCGCCTATCATCGCGCCCTAGAAGAAATTTTCGGAGCCGATAAAGTCGAACCCGCTATCTTTTTTATCGGGTTACAACCCCATACTCACCTGGAACAATATGCCTTTGACCAAGGCATACTCAAACCTGACTACGATCCCATGAGCATGATGCCCTGGACTGCTCGCAAATTACTCTGGAATCCAGAACCGTTAGGATCATTTTTTGGTCAAGTTTGTTTAGCCGCATGGCAACGCAATCCCAATGACTTTGGCCGGGAAGTGATGCAAATTTTAGAAGAACGGCTCGGTCGCGCCAGTCTCAATGAAGCCCTCAGCGCTCCCCTTACCCCTAAAGTAGAAAGCGGTAAGCAGTTAACCGGCGTTGGCTCTTAAAAAAGCTCCATATCCCCTTAGATAGGTACTTTTACGGGAAAAACCGTTTTTCCTATTCCCTATTTCCTATTCCCTTGAAAACAACCTGGTTTTTCTTAAAGCCAGGTTTTACAATGTAAAGCACGAATTGAAGATGAGTATTTCATAACTGACTGATAAGATAAACCAATGTTAACTGGCTCAATCCTGCAAAAACTGCATACAGCTCACCAAAATACCCAACCCCTTAACTTTGGGGTCTACTATAAAAATACGTTGGTTGCTCTGTGCCATGCCTTAGAAGATTTTATTCTGCAATGTGACGATCGCCCCCTGCTGATTGCAGCCTTCCAGCAGGGTAAATGGTATGAGCAAGAAGCAGAACGCTATCGAGCCTTAGCCCAGCAGGCCTCAGAAGTGGCGATCTTAGCGACGGAAGATACGGGATTTACCCAACATCCGACCAGTCAATTACCCAATGTGCAATTGGTCGGCTTACAAAGTAACGATCCGGTTTGTCAGGAATGGCACTTGATTATCCTTTCGCCCAATTATACGGCTATGGTTCTCTGTCAAGAATTATCTGCCGCCGACTATGGGGTGAAAGGATGTCCAGATCATGACTATGAACGGAAATTTTATGGGTTTTGGACGTTTGAACCCCACTTAGTCAAGGAAACAGTCAGCTTAGTAGCCGAGCATCTACACAGCTACGATCGCCAGTTAGCCCAACGGTTGAGCGATCGCCTACAGAACCTCACCCCTAAACCCCCAGATGCCGATATGCTCAATGCGGTGGTTTCCTCCGTTGTCGATTATCTGCAAACCTGCCAAAACCAACTCACTCCCTACGCCAGTAACTCTCCTTTATATCAGTTTCAAGACCTGACAGATAACTTGCGCTCGAATAAAGTTCAAGCCTTGTTGCGTATGGCTCAGGTGACAGATCAAGCGGAGTTGAGCAACCCTAATGCAGCGACGGAAGTGGCTGCCCTGTCAGAGGTGATGGGACAATTGCTGGATTTACCTGTCTGGCAAGTGAAACGCTTACGGTTAGCAGCGCTCTTGCATCGACTGCCGAGTTTACAAGGTATACCCGAAAGCCTCGATCCTTATCAAAGTAAACGGCAACAAGAACTTCAGGAGAAGGCCTCCGAGTTACCTAAGCCTTCAATTTTGCGGATAATGCCCCAACTTCAGGCGATCGCCCATATCATTAGCCATCAAACGGAACATTGGGATGGTTCGGGAAAACCGGAAGGTCTGAGCTACGATCAAATCCCGATTGAATCTCGGATTTTGAGTCTTATTGTCACCTTTGAAAACCAGATCCAGGATCGACAGGTGGAGGACTCGGCGATCGCCGCCCTAGAATACTGCCAATCCCTAGCGGGAACCCAATTCGATCCCAAATTAGTGGAAACATTAACGTTGTTAGTACGTGGAATCCAGCAAGGATTGCAGGTCTCCAGCATGACTCCTAAAATTGCGTCAGGCATTTGGTTACTGGATGAACATCAAGCCCCCGTTTCTTCCCTGGAATCACTCTAAACTGATCGAGAAGTTAACATAAGTCAAGCTAATGATTAATCTGATGAATACTAATCTGATGAATACTATGGAATTAGATCTGGTCAACCTTCGTGCTGGAAATCTCAAACACCTTGCAGGAGTAAACTTAGAAGATGAAGATCTCCAGGAGGCTGAACTCTCACAAGCCAACTTAGCAGGTGCTAACTTAGTAGGGACAACGCTCTCCTATGCTAATCTCAAAGGAGCAAGACTCGATGGAGCCAATCTGATGGGGGCCAAACTGATCGGGGCCGATCTTCGGGGTAATTTACTGGGATCGAACCTGATGCAAGCCGATCTCACTCAAGCTGACTTACGAGGCAGTAACCTGAGAGGGGCAAATTTGATGGGAGCAATCTTAACTCAAGCCTCTTTAGCAGGCGCTTTCTTGAGTGGAGTCAACCTGATGGGGGTTAACCTCCAAGGGGCAGATCTTCGAGGTAGCGACTTGCGAGGGGCGAACTTAAATAACGCTAACCTCAAAGGGGTCGATTTAAGCTATGCCGATCTTCAAGGAGCCAGTTTAACTCAAGCCGATCTAGAAGAAGCTGACTTACGCGGAGCTAATTTGATCGGAGCTAATTTGAGAGAAGCCCATTTACTCTGTGCAGAATTAGAGGGCGCAAATCTAACCGGAATCAATTGGGATGGTGCTTGTTTAGTGGGAACGAGCCAGAATCCTGGATAAGTCTGGGTGTAGGATGGATGCTCAAAGGTTCAGTTGTGCGATCGCCTCTAGTTGGTCTTCAAATACGCTTTAGGAATGCCATAAAAGATTCCATGGAGTCATCGCATTGTGAGTGAAGAGTTCTATGCAGCATATTCAGTTTGAGCCATCAGAATTTACCATCCTTGTGGTTGAAGACAATGCCAGCAACATGCGCTTGCTGATTGAACTCTTGCTTGATGAGGGTTATGAAGTCGAAGCTGCTGTGAATGGTCTGGAAGCTCTGTACAAAGCAGAACAGATGCACCCAGACTTGATTCTTCTTGATGTGATGATGCCAGGGATCAATGGCTATGAAGTGTGTGAAAAACTCCAGGGTAATCCTCAAACTCAGGGAATTCCAGTGATCTTTGTGACAGCAATGGCGCAAGTGGGGGATAAGATCAAAGCCTTTGAACTCGGAGCCGTTGACTATATTACTAAGCCATTCAACACCAAAGAAGTGATGGTTCGGCTGGAGAAGCATTTGATCCGGCGATCGTACTATAAATATTTAGAAGAAAAAGTAAACACTCTCGAACAAACCTTATTCGCCTGTTGTCCAGAGGGAATTGAGTCTTCATCAGCTCCTCCGAGTCCCTGGTTAGAACAATTAGTTCATGATATTCATCAACTGAAAAATACAGAAGAAGCTTTACTCCAACGTGAAGAACCCAGCAAAGAACAATGGCAACTAGCACTTTGGAGTAATAATGATGGCATTTGGGATTGGGATGTTACCCGGAACCAAGTGTTTTATTCTCCCAAATGGAAATCCATGCTCGGTTATGCCGAGGATGACATTTCTAATCATCCCGATGAATGGAAACAGCGAATTCACCCTGACGATCTGGCCCCGATCATGACTACGCTCAAAGAACATTTAGATGGGGCCGTTTCTGAATATGTTGGCGAGCATCGTTTGCGCTGTAAGGATGGCAGTTATAAATGGATTTTGGGGAGAGGAAAAGCGATCTGGGATGAACAAGACCGTTTGGTGAGAATGGTGGGATCGAATACGGATATTAGTGACTTGAAAGAACGGGAACAACGACTTCAGGAAGCGAAGGAAGTCGCGGAAAGAGCGAATCAGGAAAAAATCGATTTTTTGACGAGAATCAGCCATGAACTGCAAACACCATTGAATGCCATTTTGGGATTGAGTCAACTTCTGCTCAAAGATTTGAGCTGTTCTACACAATTGCGTCCTAAAGATTTAGAACATCTGCAAACTATTCATAGGAGTGGTAAAAAAATGTTAACAATTCTCAATGATATCCGGGAATTTCTCCCTTAGACTATCAGTATTAAGCTTGTTGTTTCTGGTGACTGTTCATGTTCAGTGCGCCCCCCGATCGCTATTTTCCCAGAGCGCCTCTGTCGCGACGGACAGCGGCCTTTGCTATGGATTTAACGCTGATCTGGCTCTTTTGTGCGATCGCCGGTAGAAGTTTGTTTTTACCCGCTTTTGTCTTCGCTTGGTTTACCGCTCGCATCTTTGTGGTTCTCAAAAATAAGGGCCAAAGTCTGGGACGCTACGCCTTCGATCTGCGCGTGGTAGACTCAACGGGGCGCACCCCCTTGTTTTCTGACCTCTTGAAACGGGAAGCGATCCTGGGCGTTAGCTCGATGTTAGCTCTAGGAGGGTTGAATGCCCTCAATCCGGCCAATGCTTGGTCACTCCTGCTGATGTTACCCCTCGGAGTCGATTGTGGCTGGGCTTTTGCTGAAACCAACTGGCGACAAGCCTTTCATGACCAAGTGGGGGGGACATTGATGGTTCAAAGTCGTCGCGGGTATTCCTTAGATTTGAAATTGAAACAGATAGTTGCACAATTACAGAAACGTATGAGATAATAGTAAATTGTGTTTAATTAACGCTAAAAACTTCTAGCACCCATAAAGCCATGGCTAAGAATAAAGGTGTTCGCATCACTGTGACCCTAGAATGCACAGAGTGTCGGAGCAACCTGGCGAAGCGATCGCCGGGAGTCTCTCGGTATACGACCAAAAAGAATCGCCGGAATACCACGGCGCGGTTAGAGCTGAAAAAGTTCTGCCCCCACTGTAACTCCCATACCATTCACAAGGAAATTAAATAACCCTTATTGTTCCCTAACGATCAACCGAGAGGAAAACTATGGCAAATTACTACAAAAAACGGGTTTCCCCCATTCAACCCAAAGAGCAAATAGATTACAAAGATGTGGATTTACTCCGTAAATACATCACTGAAAGAGGTAAGATTCTACCCCGTCGTATTACAGGTTTAACCTGTAAGCAGCAACGTGCCCTAACCACAGCCATAAAGCGGGCAAGGCTTCTAGCCCTATTACCTTTTGTCAATCAAGAAGGTTAAGCAGTCGAAGCAGATGGGTAACGATAAGCACATCTAATGAGGAAAACGTTGGCGAGAAGATCCTCCCCCCAGGGAAGTCAACTCTGCCAAAGGCTGGTACATTAAGGCTGTGATATTTGTAAATCAATGCCTAGGATAGTGCTGTGGAGAAGGGAAGGCTAATCGAATTTAGACTCAGTGGGGAACGGCGACTGGCAGTAGCCGATCGCCCAGAAGGAAAGAAAAATTGGGTAGTGATCGATCAAGACGCTCATAGTCATACGATTAAGCGTCAGCAGGTTACCTATGAAGTCGCAGGAGAAAGCTATACCCCCTCCGACATTCCCCAATTCCTCAACGAAGTAAACCCCTACCTTGACCCATCCAATTTAGAAGTAGCCTGGGAGTTGTTGGTCGAAGCGGGGGAAGCCGTAACCCCCGAAGACCTAGCCCAACTCATCTATAGCGATCAAACTCCAACCCAATGTTATGCAGCCCATTGCTTATTGGTCGAAGATAAGATTTACTTTAAGCAGAAAGGTGATCGCTATGAACCCCGCTCTAGTAGTTTAGTGGCGGAAATCCAGCATCAACAGGAAGTTCAACAACAACGACAACAAGAAGCTCTAGATTTTCTCAATCGCATCAATCAGGCCCTATCCGGTGAAGTGGTAGAGTGGACGAATAGCGATCGCAGCCGTTTAGAGGCGATCGAAAAATATGCTATCCATGGTAACAGCACCGAAGGCTTCAAACCCTCTGCGATCGTTCTAGAAACCCTGACAGCGCTCAATCGTCCAGATACCCCCCAAGCTTGCTTTGATCTCTTAGTAGCATTGGGTCTATGGAGTCCCCATGAAAACCTATTTCTGCGGCGGAGTCAAATTCCAACACAATTTTCAACAAAGGTACTCGATGTGGCTCAAGGTTGTCTTCACAATCCCCCAGATGACCCAGACTCCAACCGCCTAGACCTCACTCATCTTAAGGTCTATACCATTGATGATGAAAGTACCAAAGAAATCGATGATGGACTCAGTATCGAATATCTAGAAGACAATCAAATTCGAGTCTGGATTCATATTGCCGACCCCACACGCTGGCTCACCCCTGGGGATGAACTAGACCTAGAAGCCAGACGCAGGGGAACCACCATTTATACCCCCACCGGCATGATTTCCATGTTTCCCTCAGAATTGGCCACCGGCCCCATGAGCTTAATTCAAGGGAAAGAATGCTGTGCCCTCAGTTTTGGCGTAATATTAGACTCAGAAGGGGCGATCGCCGACTACACCATCCACGCCAGCCTGATCAAGCCCACCTATCGTCTCACCTACGACGATGTAGAAGAAATGCTCCATCTCGGCGTACCCGCCGAACCCGAAATCGCCACCCTTGCCCAACTGGCCAAGCTCCGGCAAACCTGGCGCACGGCCCAAGGCGCGATCAACATCTCCATGCCCGAAGCCTCCATCAAAGTCAAAAACGACGAAGTAACCATCACTCTCCTCGAAGATGCCATCTCCCGGCAACTGGTCGCCGAAATGATGATCCTCGCTGGAGAAGTTACCGGACGCTATGGTTCTAGCCATCAACTCCCCTTTCCCTTCCGTTCCCAACCCCAACCCGAACTCCCCCCCGCCGAAGAACTCATGCAACTGCCAGCCGGCCCTGTGCTATCCTGCGCCCTGCGTCGATGTATGCCCCGCAGTGAAATGAGTATTACCCCCGCCCGTCATGCCAGTCTCGGCCTCGACTTTTACACTCAAGTCACCTCCCCCATTCGCCGCTACATGGACTTACTCACCCACTTCCAACTCAAAGCCCATCTGCGGGGTGACCCCCTACCCTTCTCTGAAGCCAAGCTGCAAGAACTCATGGCTGCCATTGCTCCAAGCACCCAAGAAGCCAACTGGGTCGAGCGCCAAACCAACCGCTATTGGGGATTAGAATTTCTACGCCGCCATCCCGATCAAGTCTGGCAAGGGTTAGTGCTGCGCTGGTTACGGGAAAATGACAATTTAGCCCTAGTGTTATTAGAAGAACTGGGTCTAGAAATGGCCATCCGCTTTACCAATCCAGTTTCCCTGGGCGATTATATCGAGCTTAAGGTTACTTATGCCGATCCCAGGGAAGATGTGGTGCATTTTCAGCATGTTCTAGAACCCGCCGCCATGGAATCTTAAGAAAATAGGAATGTGTATCATTTCTGTTTAAGATTGCCCTGTTCCTAAATATAGAAACGTTTCCCGCGATCCCTGTCCCGATCGCAGGAAACTTGCTGCCTTGATTAGAGCTTGGAGTTACTCCACTTAGGCAACCGAAGATTTCTTCGATTGAACCTCTTGGGCTTCTATATTTACTGCTTTACTTTTCTGTCCTTGATGGCGATAGGAATAATACCCATGGAATGCTGAATTAATCATTTCTCGTTGCTCTGAAAGAGATAATTCAGCCGATTGAGCAGAAAATTGCTTAAACCACTCTAAAAGTTCTCGTTCGTCTTCAGTGATCCGACCATCATCATGTAAGCAAGCCATGTAGAGCAAGGTCGTATCTGGACTGAGTAAGCTGTCGATCATCATGTGATAGGGCGCTTTCGACGCTTTGAACTTGCGGCCGAGAACTTCTAGTCTTTGTTTATCATCAGCACTTAACATAGCCACACCTCATTGAGTTCTGTTACTTGAGTTCTGTTAGACCTTGGATTGAATTAGATTGAGCAACCTTACATATTGTTAACTTTTGTATGATTATAGCAATTTAACTTTGTAAAAGTTGTGTTCAACACTACGATTTTACTCAAGTGTTATCATTTCTTGAATTCTTCAATTATGGTTAACAATGGCAGTTTAACCCAGTTTGTTCATTCATTCTTAACGATCCTGAAAATTTTGTGAAATTCCCTAAAAAATGCCTGTGATTAAATTGATTTTTGCCTGTGATTTAAATCAATCCTGCTGACTCATATAACCGACGCAAAATCGCTAGAATTCGCTGTCCATATTGAGAATCGGCTGACCAACGGCCACTCAGTTGACCGACTAAAGGGGCAATTCCACGGGTGACAAATCGAAATCGAGGAGCAACCAATTCTTGAACTAAGGGTTCTGTACTTGCATAGGCTTTAAGTTGTTGAATTTGTGCCCGTACTCCAATGCGAGCGCTGGGAAAGGATGCACCGGCTGCATTTCCACCCACATCTCCTAAACCAGAAAAATTATTCTGATTGGGTTGAATTTCTCCGCCAAATCTTAAGAAACCGGTTTCTAAACACATTTGGGCAAAGGCAATATCATAATTGACCCCTTCAATGGCTCCTTCTTCGCGGTAAAGACGAGGCAAGTCGGGAAATTGCTGGAGTCCTTTTTCATGATTGGCCTTGAGGAACATCATCAGTTGGACTTCAGTGGTTTTTCCATGGCCCATAATCCGGTCTAGCTCTCCGGGACAGAGTTTCAAAATCGATCGCAAGACTACAGTACGAGTGGCGTTTTCCCAACCGACAGAAATGTTATAGTCTCGTAGCTCGATCGCCTTCACATAAACAATGTTGCGATAATTAATCCGGCGCACATTGGGATCTTGGGTTAAATCAATGCCTAATTGGTCAACTAAATCAATGGGGATATAAGAATTTCCGTTAACAATCATGCCTTCTTCCCCGTAAATTTGACCATTGATATTAATATTTATGGGAGGATAAATGGGGATCGAAGGAGTGGGTGAAGGACTCGGAGATGGACTCGGAGACGGATTAACACTACGGTTCCACGCCGATAGTCCATCGGCGATGCCCAAGGCCATATCCCGGCGACGATTTTGGATGAGGGATCGGTCTTCTGGGTTGGTAATTAATCCGACTTCCATGAACAGGGAGGGAATATAAATGTTCCGAATAAAAACGAGTCTACCGAGACCACTATTACTATCGGGTTTAGCACCTCTGGTGGGCAGTTGGGGAACTCGACGCAGCAGAGCTAAGAGCATTAATTCGGCATGGGCCCGACGTTCATCATTGTTGGCGATGTAAAAGACGCTGGCTCCGCGCAGGGAAGGGTTATAAAAGGCGTTAGCATGGAGTTCGAGGGCGATATCTCCAGAGCGAGCGCGACTGTTGATCCAGGTGATGGTTTGGGCTTCGCTGAGGTCGTCGGGAACGCTGAGAACTTCGATATTGCGCGATCGCAACTCGGCCACCACTAAATCCCGCAGTTGGATCATCTCCTTGGCTTCCGTGGTTCCTCCGGCGATCGCCCCTGGATCGCGCATTCCGTTTTCAAATCCTCCATGACCCGCAGATAGAAAGATCCTGCCCATAATCTTTTAAGTTCTCTATTGTCTACAAACTGTATAAACTGTGAATATTATCCTTGGTTTTGCCAGCCATGAGTACCCCAAGACTCCATCCAGATACCATCGAAGAGATTAAGCAACGGGTTGATATTGTCGAGGTGATCTCGGAACGGGTGGTGCTGAAGAAACGGGGACGGGAGTTTGTGGGGTTATGTCCGTTCCATGAGGAAAAAAGCCCTAGTTTTACGGTGAGTCCGACGAAGCAGATGTTTTACTGCTTTGGCTGTGGGACGGGGGGCAATGCGATTAGTTTTCTCAAACAGTTGGATAGTCGCTCCTTCGGGGAGGTGGTTCTAGATCTGGCGCGGCGCTATGAAGTGCCGATCCGCACGTTGGATGTGGAAGAACGAGAAGAGTTTCAGCGCCAGTTATCGCTTCAAGAACAATTATATGAGGTGGTGGCGATCGCCGCCAGTTTTTTCCAACATGCCCTGCATCAACCGGAAGCAGAGGAGGCGATGGCCTACTTAAAGGGGCAGCGAGGCTTATCTGAGGAGACGATCCAGGGGTTCGGGTTGGGGTATTCACCGAGCGGATGGCAGACCTTATATCGCTATTTGGTGGAGGTGAAGGGCTATTCGGTGAAGGTGGTGGAGCAAGCGGGGTTAGCGATCGAGCGCAAGTCGGGAGCGAGTTATTATGACCGGTTTCGCGATCGCCTGATGATTCCCATTCGCGATGCTCAGGGACGGGTGGTTGGGTTCGGGGGGCGATCGCTCGGTGACGCGCAACCGAAGTATCTCAATTCTCCAGAAACGCCGATTTTCGATAAGGGAAATCTGTTATTTGGCTTAGATCGGGCTAAGAAAGCGATTTCTAAACAGGATCGGGCTATTGTAGTGGAGGGCTATTTTGATGCGATCGCTCTCCATGCAGCCGGTATTTCTGAAGTAGTCGCCTCTTTGGGGACGGCGTTAAGGGCCTCTCAGGTAAAAAAGCTGCTGCGTTATACGCCCTCAAAATCGATTATCCTCAATTTTGATGCCGACCAAGCGGGAACGACTGCCACGGAACGAGCCATTTCTGAAGTTGCCGATCTCGTCTATCAAGGGCAAATTCAACTGCGAATTCTGAATCTTCCCCAAGGTAAAGATGCGGATGAGTTTCTGAAGTCAGCCGGGAGTCCAGAACCTTATCTAGACTTAGTACAAAACGCTCCCTTATGGCTCGACTGGAAAATTGAACAAACCTTAAAGGGTAAAGATCTCCGAGCTGCCGATCGCTTCCAACAGGTGGCGCAAACCTGGGTGAAACTCCTGAGCAAAATTGAAGATCCGACGACGCGCACCTACTATATTAATGTCTGTGCTGAACATCTGAGCCAAGGAAATGGCGATCGCCTCAAGTTCATCGCTGAAGATTTAGTCACACAAGTACAACGCCTGCGCCGCATCCCCAAAACCAAGCGTAATCCCAAAGTTCCTAAAATTGAGGTCAAGACTACCGCAGAAGACCGGTTGCTGTTCGAGACTGAAGCCTTGATTTTACGCATTTATCTCCATGCACCGGAAGCGAGAGCCTATTTTTTGCAGATTATGGGCGATCGCCATCTCATGTTCCAATGCGCTCCTCATCGTTTTCTTTGGTCACAGATTGAAAGCTTACGGGAAACCTTACCTGTAGATTCTCCCAATTTAGTTTCTAAGCTGCAAGATGAGGTCGGGCATTTCCCAAACTATAGCCAGCAATTTCATCCCTTATTATATTTGCAAGAAAAACATTTTTCCGATATTCAAAAGCCCATTTTATCTATTGACAAAGCAGCTTTAACCTTAGAGCAAATTTTATGCCGCAAACGCAGCCGCTATGCGGCCGAACGCTTGTCTACTATCGATCCTAAGTTCGATCCCGACGGTTATGACTATTTCACCAAGCAGTTGGTTTACAATAAACAACGAGAAAAAGAATGTGAACGGCTACGCAGTACCACAGTTTCCGAATTAGTGGGTAGCCTTTAAGTCCTAGAACTTGGTGCTGCACTGAGGCAAGGATTCTAATGACTTCTTACCTATGATCTAAGGCGAAGCGCTATACTTCTTACTCATTACTGATTATTTCTCTTCCATGGATGCACCTCTAGAACGGATTCAATTGTCGCAGACGGCCAAGGATCAACTGACGAAACTGAAACGGTATACGAAAATTGAACAGTGGAATATTCTGTGTCGTTGGGCCTTTTGTCGTTCTTTGGCGGAACCGTCGATCCCGTCTCCAGTTCCGATTCCCCGTGATAGTAATGTGGAACTGTCTTGGCGGGTGTTTGGGGGGGAATTGGCGGATGTTTTGGCGATCGCCCTCAAACAACGCTGTATTAATGATGGACTCGACACCGATCCGGAAACCCTGGCCCTTCAATGTCGCCGCCATATCCATCGCGGAATTGGCTATTTGGCGGGCGATCCAGCTCTGAAGAGGATTGAAGATTTAATCCGGTTGTCCGATCGCTCTGACGTTGAGTGAGCGATCTCTATTGTAGGGGCAAATAAGGGTTGTCCCCTATGGTTTGAGCGCTTATTGATAATAGTTCTGGATTAGTTTCGGTTATTGAGTTGCAAAGATTAAGAGATTGTTCTGATTAATGAATGGCTTGACAAAAGAGTTTTGATGCTGTAAAGCCCTTAAGATCTAGGTTATAGCCTAAAAGTTACAAAACTTAAAGTGTAATTTAATTGGGAATTCCTTGCATTAGCGGTAGAATGACTTGTGGATAATTTTTAGTAACTTTTCTCAAAGGAAACAACAGGACAACCATGAGATTGAATCGACGACACTTTATTCTGGCTGCGGGAACAGGGATGGTAGCGGTTGCCAGTAAGAATCTAATCAGTAGAGGGCCGGCGATCGCCCAACGGACGGCTGTAAACCTCTATTCCTCCCGTCACTACGACACCGATGATGAACTCTACGACAGCTTTTCGCGAGCCACCGGGGTAAGAGTCAACCTAATCGAAGGGGATGCCGAACAACTGATCGAACGGGTGAAAAGCGAAGGAGCTAATACCAGAGCCGATATTCTGTTAACTGTTGATGGTGGCAACCTGTGGCGAGCCAAACAGGATGGCATCCTACAACCAGTTAGCTCTTCCACCCTGAATCAGAAAATCCCCAGTAACCTCCGAGACCCCCAAGGCCATTGGTTTGCCTTCTCGAAACGGGCTAGGGTGATTATGTACAACAAGAATAAGGTGAGTAAGTCCCAACTCTCTACCTATGAAGATTTAGCCGATCCCAAATGGAAAGGGAAAATTCTGATTAGAAGTTCAAGCAATATTTACAACCAATCCCTGGTCGGTTCCCTGTTGGCGGCCCATGGTGCAGAGAAGACCCTAGGTTGGGCCAGGGGTGTGGTTTCTAATTTTGCGCGATCGCCAGAAGGAAATGATACCGCCCAAATTAAAGCTTGTGCTGCTGGAATTGGAGATATCGCCATTGCTAACAGCTATTATCTGGCTCGTTTAGGTAAATCTCGCACCCGGGAAGATCAACAGGTCTTTAATACCGTAGGCATCTTTTTCCCCAACCAAACGGGCCCCAACGGTCGCGGAACCCATGTCAACATCAGTGGGGGCGGTGTGGTTAAGCACGCCAAAAATAGGCAGGCGGCGATCGAGTTTTTAGAACATCTGGCAGAGCGTGAAGCTCAACAGTTTTTCGCCGAAGGGAATAACGAGTATCCAGTGGTCTCTGGAGTGCCTCTCGATCCCGTGCTGCAAGGATTTGGCAGTTTTAAGGCCGATCCGCTTAACCCAGATGTCTTCGGTAAGAATAATGCAGAAGCCTTAAAAATTATGGATCGAGCTGGTTGGAAATAAGCCACAAGTTCTAGCCAGTTAATGGGTTAAAAAGCGGGCAAGATGCCCGCACTCCTGGAATTCTTGGATATAGCTGGAGTGGGAGCATCTTGCTCCCTGGATTTTTAATTAGGGTATTTAATCGGACTTGATAGAATCGGAGAATAGAGTTATGATTGATACAAAACAGACCCATGAAAGGCGATCGCCATCTTCTCCAACTCCCCCATATCCCCCTACAAACCAAAGAGCTGCTTCCAGAGTCCTCCGGGATTTATTACGTTCTCGATCAAGCTCACAAGGTGTGGTACATTGGCCAAGCCAAAAACATCTGCAAACGCTGGCAAGGCAAAACCCATCATCGCATCGCTCAACTCGAAGCACAGAAGAAAACACACTTTACCATTTACTATGAGTTGGTGAGCAAAGATCAACTTGATGAAGTTGAGAAGCAGCGCATTGAAAAATATCATCCCCACTTAAACGAAAGTCCCGTCCAAGCGAAAAAAGTATTACCCAGCGAAACCCTCTTACGAGAAACCCTAGTCGCCATTTCCGATTTTGCCTTCATTCTCGGTATTGAACCTCCCCGCGAAGATATTGTCGATTTAGATTATGATTATTGGTTGTTTCACAAGAAGTTGCTATCCCTAGAGATCATTCACATTTCTCTAGATCAAACTGCCTTCAAAGAAAAATATAATTTCAGTCTTGGGTATACAAAAGAAAGCCCATTTATCAAGGCATCATTGAATTATCGTAAAGCCTATGCTTCCAATTGGGAATCAGTACGTTCTCTTCATGCCTATCGTTAGTAGGTATTGCTTGAACTGTATACGCCATAGTAACTTGGCGCGTGAGTGCATAAACGATATATTGGTTTAACGAAACACCTTCATTCTCCGCTAACTGGGTTAACTGTTGGTGGAGTGTTTCTGGTAATTGGAGTTCTACTTGGCTCATCTTTAACTTCATTACTTTAATAATCCTCGAATATTATTAAAATTAATCGTATCTATATTTTGTGAAAATAAATAACCCGCCAACTTAAAATCATCAGTTAAAACCAAATATCGACCTTGGCAAACTTCCATAATTCCACAATCTGTTAAGCCAAACTTATAAAATTGATTATTCTGCATAATTTGGGAACTTTCTCGATATTCCTCATGAACTTTATCGGAATTTTGTAGGGCTTCACCTAAGATTTGTAGGCCAGTAGAGCGTTCTGGTTCTCCCAATGTATTCATCAGGCTATTGACTTCTGTCAGAATATGGGGAGTAGTAACGACTCTGCTAAAATAATCAAGGAGTTGTGATAATATATCATAGTCATTGGGCGTAAACGTTTTGGTTCGATTAAATCGAGAAATCCGTTCTCGGTTGACTGTACCTACGACCCAGAGAATCAGAATATTCGTATCAATCAAAATTCCTTTGTGTCGATATTGTTTATAAAATTCGGCAATTTCATCGATCATAATTCTCGGATTTTCATCGATTCAACTTCATTCGTTCTTGAGTTAATTGTAAATATCTTATAGACTCGTTCATATTGCCGGTTATCGGTAACAGGCAATAGGGGATTCGGCTTGATTTTAGTTGGGCGGGTATATCCCAAAGTAATCAGCCATTTATCTTCAGAAAGTTCGACTTCTTCGAGTCTCAAGTCTTCAATCCCTTCCCCTAACTCAGGTAAGAGTTTTTCAAAGTAAAGTCGCGCTTGGCGTACTGCTTGTTCAACTTGTCGTGCCATAAATCATTAACCTCTAGATTGCCTTCAATATTATACTGTAAATTCTACTTGCTATAGTAACACAGCTTAGGATGTGAACTGCGCCCGATCTAATTATCTAATATTTTCGTCATCAAAAAACGATTATGGCGTTGATATCCAACTCGGTGATAAAGACGTTGTGCATTAGGATTTTCAAAATCAACTTCTAGATGCAGCGCTTGTATTCCCAACTCTTGACAGGTCTTCTCGACAAATGATAAAGTTTGAGTCCCGATGCCCTGTTGACGGTACTGGGGTCTCAGATAAAATTCATCGATAAATGCATCTCTGCCTCGGAATTCCAGACTATAACCCCAAGCTACAATAACATAGCCAATGATTTCATCGTCTTGTTGAATCAGCAACAGTTTCCCTAAAGATGAATCGCTGATTAACTCTTCTAAAGCCTGAGCATCGAGTTTTTCATCAAACCCTAGTTTTTCACTGTGATGAAATTCTTGCACCAGTTGTAAAATGATCTGTAAATCAGTTTGCTCTGCTACTCTGTAATGAATCATGATAATACGCTCCCTCTGAACGTCAATACTTTATGGGTCAATTTTAGCAAAAGCTTGGCGATCGATCGCCAAGGGAGTAAAATAAGTTATAATTCTTTAAATAAAGCAACTCAAATACACCATCCCACATGCCTCCACATAAGCTCAAATCTGACATTGACACTAATGATTATTTATCTAAAATTGAATTACTGGATCGAGAACTTTATCAGCATTTTTATCCAGTCATTATGCTTAACCCAGCTTTGAACAGAAAGCATATTAGTTTTCAAGCCAATAAAGACCGCTCATATTATAGACTCTATAAGTATAAAGAAGCCTTTTCTGCTGACTTAGTAGAATATTTATTCCAGCAATATTCAGTTCTAGAAGGTAAAATCCTCGATCCTTTCGCCGGTTCCGGGACAGCTTTATTTGCCTGCTCCTCTTTAGGTTACGATGCTGATGGGATTGAACTCTTACCTGTGGGACAAAAAATCATAGAAGCTAATCTAATTGCTAGAAGGGGAAACAGAAACAAACTGTTATCGAGACTAGAATATTGGTTGGTCGAACAACCTTGGAATAGAGAGGGAAAAACCCAAGAATTGAATACATTACGAATTACTGATGGTGCATATCCCCAAATCGCTCAAACTCAAATAGGACGTTATCTGTATGAGATCCAGAATGAAGATATAGAGACTCAAGAAATCTTATTATTTGCCTTATTATCTATCTTAGAATCGATTAGTTATACCAGAAAAGATGGGCAGTATTTGCGATGGGATCACAGGGCTGATCGTAAGCAAGGTTCTAAGACATTTAAAAAGGGTAAAATATTATCATTTGATCAAGCCATTGATCGGCAGATGAATCAAATCAAAGAAGATTTAATCCATCACGATCAACCCCATGATTTATTGTCCTTACTTCAAGGAGAGTTGAAACCAGGAAAAATCAATTTAATCAAAGGGTCTTGTTTAGATATTTTACCTCAATTAAAATCTGAACACTATTCAGGAATTATGACTTCCCCCCCTTACTGCAACCGTTATGACTATACACGAACTTATGCCTTAGAACATGCAGTGCTGGGAGTTAATGAAATTGAATTAGTGCGTTTGCGTCAGGCTATGTTGACTTGCACAGTAGAAAACAAGTTTAAAGATCTAATTACTTTCAATCAATCATGGAAAACTGCTATTGATATTTGTAACCAGATGCCGTTATTACAACAAATTTTCAATGACCTCGATCATCAAAGACAGAACAAGCAATTGAATAATCCAGGAATTGTGCGTATGGTGAAAGGGTATTTTTATGAAATGGCTTGTGTGATCCAAGACTGTTATCGTGTTTTACAGAAAGATGGCAGAATGTTTATGGTCAATGATAATGTTAGATATGCGGGAATATCGATATCAGTAGATCTCCTTCTCTCAAAGATAGCTGAAGAGATAGGATTTAGAATTGAAAATATTATGGTTCTCCCTCAAGGAAAAGGGAATAGCTCTCAACAAATGGGTAAACATGGACGGCAGCCTTTAAGAAAATGTATTTATGTTTGGAAGAAGGAAAGCTAAATGTCATTTGATCAACACTTAAGGCTTTATCAGGACTTGATCACTCCTTACGATCAGATTCGCTCAGGATTTATATCTTTAGCCTTAGAGAAAAACAAGAAAGCTACTCCTTTCATCGAAGAAGCAAAAGCCCTTAAGGTGTTGGCATCAAGAGCTAAAGATCCTAGTGACTTGTTGATGATTGATAACATCAATGATGCGTTACTTACAGCAGCCGGTATTTCTGGTAAGGCTAAAAATTACTTACGAGAATCAGATAAACAAGAAGCGATTAGAAATTTGCTAGAAAATTTTTTGGAGCCATCGGGAACTGCATTTATTGATGAGTTAGTCTATCGCTTTCTGCTGACTAGAGGGGACGCTCTTGGGGGTAGTATTCGGAATTTAGCGGGTGCATTAGGTTTGTGGGGCTTTACGAGAGTTTTTATCTCGACTTGCTCAATTCGTGGACTGGATTTGCAGTATCTGGATGTTAAAAGTAAAAATTGGATAGCTTACAATTTTGAACCAGAAATTGAGAAACAGGTTAAAGGGTTACATTGGAGATTGGATCGCAATCAACGAACTTTAATATATAACTTGACTGTCCCAACCGTCAAAAAGAATGTAGATCTTTGCCTATTGAATGCTTCCCCCCAGGAGATTATATTGGGTAAAAATAAGGATTCAGCACATCATCAGCCGGAAAATTATCTTGCTCTGGGAGAACTTAAAGGAGGAATTGATCCAGCCGGAGCAGATGAGCATTGGAAAACGGCAAATTCAGCACTTGGACGGATCAGAAAAGCGTTCTCCGATCAAAATTGCTATCCTGAAACGTTTTTTATTGGTGCAGCGATCGCCGATCATATGGCTCAAGAAATCTATCAGCAACTGAACGATCGCCGTTTAACCAATGCAGCAAATTTAACTAATGAAGAGCAAGTCGTTTCATTATGTGATTGGCTATTGAACTTATGAAGAGCTTCTACTCAAGGATTATGCAATACTTCCGTAAATTATGGCATGGAAAATATAAACTCTCCCTCCGCATCCTCGTCGGTGTAATTTTACTCTGCTTAACTCTCCGCTCTGTACCCTATCTCATCCCCATTCGCGCCCAAGATATCGCCCAAACCGATGGCGCACTCACCTTTGAAGACCGCCATGGACTGCCCTTGGGAACCTTGCTCACCCGCGACCAAGACCATACCATGGTGGTTCCCCTGGATGAGATGTCCCCCTACTTTATTCAAGCGATTATTGCGGCGGAAGATAAGCGCTATTATCAACATGGTTCGGTGGATTTTATTGCGGTTTCTCGTGCTATTTTAGAAGCGCTTCAAGCGAGAGAAATTGTGAGCGGAGCTTCTACTATTACGATGCAACTGGCGCGGATGCTCCATCCTACTCCCCGCACTCTCCCCCATAAAGTGGGTGAAATTTGGACATCTTGGCGCTTAAGTGCGGGAATGGATAAGGATACAGTTCTAGCGGCTTATATTAACCGCTTGCCCATGGGGAGTAATCTTTATGGGGTGGAAGCGGCGGCTCGGAGCTATTTTGGGCTTCCGGCTGCGGAGTTAAATCTGGCACAGGCGACCCTACTTGCATCCCTGCCGAATGACCCCATCGACCTCGACCCCTACCACCATTGGCAAGCGCTGAAAACTCGGCAGCGTTATGTTTTAGACCGGATGGTGGCGGATAAAATGATTACGGAATTAGACGCAGAACGGGCTTATAGTGAACAAGTTTATCTGCGATCGCGACAACAGGGAATTCTCGCCGCTCCCCATTTCCTCTTCTGGGTTGCCCAGCAGCTCCCCAGCACCCAGGGGGGAACCATCCGCACCACCCTCGATAGCTCCCTCCAGCAGTTTGTCGCCACCCAAGTGCAGCAAGTGGTTGACGCTCTTGCCCCCCAACAAGTCCACCATGCAGCCGCCCTAGTCATCGATAATCATACCGGGGAAGTCCTCGCCTATGTGGGGTCTCCCAACTACTTTAACGACAGCCAACAGGGGCAAAATGATGGGGTGCAAGCCTTGCGCCAACCGGGTTCAACCCTGAAGCCCTTCCTCTACCAACTGGCGCTAGAACAACAGCTTATCCGTCCCCAAACCATCTTGGCGGACGTGCCCACTACTTACGCTATTCCTGGAGCGAAACTATACAAACCGGTGGACTATAGCGAAACCTTTTTAGGGCCGGTGCGGGTGCGTTTAGCTCTGGCTAATTCTCTGAATGTGCCTGCCGTGCGCGTCCTGGAAGAAGTGGGGGTTCCCGTGTTCCTCAATCACTTGCGGGAACTGGGATTTACCCATCTGACCCATGAGCCAGAATACTATGGTTTAGGCTTAACTTTGGGCAGTGGGGAGGTCAGTTTGTGGGAGTTGGCGAGGGCTTATTTGCGATTGGCCCATCATGGTAAAGCTGTGCCTTTAGTCACCTATTTTGGCGAAGAAACAGAAGCAGGAGAAACGCCCACAGAGACCACTTCTTGGGAACTGGTGCGGGAGATGCTCGGCGATCGCCATGCCCGTGCCACCAGTTTTGGGGTAGACTCTGTATTAAACTTGCCCTTTCCTGCGGCCGTCAAAACCGGCACATCCTCCGACTATCGCGATACCTGGACAGTCGGCTTTAGCACCGATTATACCGTCGCCACCTGGGTGGGCAACTTCGACGGAACCGCCATGCAGCAAGTCTCCGGAGTCATGGGTGCAGCTCCCCTCTGGCATCGAATTATGCAACAGTTACACGAAAGCAGAGAACCCGCCGATTTTGCCCCCCCATCGGGTTTAGTTCAGCACCCCATTTGTGCCGTTACCGGACAAATTATTGGGGATAATTTATCCCAATTTCAACCCGATGTAGGGGCAGGTTCACCAGCCATTTTGTTGAGAGACGAAAATGTAAATAAACCCGCCCCTATCTGTCCTTCTGCTATCGTTTTAGAATATCTTTATCCTCAAGACATCCAAAAATCACATTCCCAAAACCAGCCCCTAGAACTACCTCCAGAATATAATGAATGGCTCTCCCAACAGCCCCAAAACCAATGGCAAGGAAACCTAAGAATTGTCTTTCCTGCAAACGATGATTATTTCTTGCTTGCTCCCCAAGCAGAACAGGACAATCGCCTAGAATTCAAACTAGCCGGTAAACTCGAAGAACCGGTAGAATGGTGGTTAAATGGGGATAAAATCGCCACAACTACAACCAATTCCTTATTTTGGCAGATGAAACTGGGCAGTTGGGAACTAGAGGTAAAAACAGCAGGAGGGGAAGAGCGCGATCGGATCATTTTCCAAGTGCAGGAAGCACCCCAAAAACGAACCCGTCGAGGATTTTCCATTGCCGATTAAACAAACTCTAAACCTTCGTGTTCCTTCGTGTCTTTGTGGTTAAAACTCTATAGCTAGTCTAAATGAGTTGTGCAATTGGAAATGCCCTCTCCCTATATCCCTCTCCCACTGGGAGAGGGACTTTACCCCCTTCTCCCTTCGGCTTCGCTCCCTTCGGCTACGCTCAGGGCAAGCAGGGCAGCGCCTGCGGGAGAAGGGGGCAGGGGGATGAGGGGCAGCCATTACACAACTCA
>NZ_JAQOSO010000029.1 GCF_030068505.1 Roseofilum capinflatum BLCC-M114 | reverse complement strand
GATGAGGGCGTTTTCCCCTCTCCCTAAATCCCTCTCCCACGGGAGAGGGACTTTTGCTCCCCTTCTCCCACGGGAGAAGGGGGTAGGGGGATGAGGGCGCATCACAATAACTCTTGATTGCGCTGTAAGGCTCGTTTTAAGTAATCTAAAGCTTCCTCTAATTTCTTGATTTTCTCCTCGTTATCCTGCTTGTTGTACATTAATTCATCCCGTTCATCTTCTAAGGCGCGAATACCTTGCCGTTGCTCTTTGATGATTTCTTGGGCTAATCGGATATCTTTTTGCACAAAAATTAGCTCTTTCATCACCACTTCTAGCTTGGCGGCTTGGTTAATGGCAGTGGTGGGAGATTGGGCTAATAATGACCCCATTCCTACCCCTGTACCTGCGCCCAAAATGGCTCCACCCCCAGCGATAACGGCAGCACCGCCTGCCATTCCTAAGCCTCCTGCGGCGATCGCCCCTCCACCCAAAAACGCCAATACCGAGGTTACTGCCGCCGCTCCTGACAAACCAGGGGCGACGATCGGGGCAAGAATACCCGCAATAATGGGCGTTCCCAATGCAGCAACCGCCGCTAAAGCCACCGCGCCTATTGCCCCGGTGATCCAGGGATTAAACCCTCCCTTAATTCCGCTCACCGCGTCTTTGTAGTGAGATTGAAACCGTTTAATACATTCGGAATCGAGCTTGAGCAGTCGAGCAAAAGATTTGAGTTTTTCTTCAATTAGGTTTTGATCCGCAAACTTTAACCCCTTAAACTGATTATCTCTAGCATCTCCAAAGATAGGATAATAGGGGGTAAATAGAGTTGATTCTAATAAAATTAAATAGAAGGAAAATTTATGCTCAACTTCTTGAGCTTGTTCTCTGGCTTTGACCTTCAATTCGTCAAAATTAGTGATTAATCCCAAGGTAATATCCATAGATGGATTCACCTGTTTATGATTTTGCAAGATCAGATTCATCGAATCTCGCCATTTTTCCAACCAAGTAATTTTTAACCGCTTTTTGTCTTTGTTCTCCTCTAGTTTAATGTCCGTGAGTACCAAATTGTACTCTAGGCTATACATCAGTTGGGTTTGGGGTAGGGTTAATCCAAATTCTTCCATAATTGTAACTCGGACTGTAGTGTATTCCTCAGTTACTACTGTATCATAGTGATTTAACGAACAAGCCTTAAATGTTACAAAAGATCACAATACTTTGTTTTTGCGATCGCCTAGATATCTTCACTGTAGGCACTTAGAAACAAACGAACCACTTGCATTGACATCGAGCAAAAAATTCATGATTTTATGATGCAATCGATCGCTCAATTATTTCTTCACTATCGATGAGACGATAGGCATAGAACAGAGCGGCATAAATATCAGCGATTTCCAGGTCAGGATAATCCTCTAAAATCTCTGGCATTGATGCTCCTTTGGCCAACAATTCTAAAATCATGGCAACGGAAATTCTCATCCCTCGAATAATTGGCTTGCCAGCAAAGATCTGGCGATCGAACGTAATTCTTGACAATAATGAATCATTCAGATCGGACATTAACTTTTACCTACTTATTTATGCTTACTCAGCAGTAATTTTTGCATTAAGCAACGTGAAAATTCGGTCGAGTTCCAAAATTCCAGTCAGTTCTACTGCTTCATCGGGTGATAACTGTGACTCTCGCTGTTTTTCGTTCAGGCTCTCCAGTCGCTCTTGCAGATCTTCACTAAATTTGAATAAGAATAACCCTCGAACTGGCTTAATTTGAATACCAGCATCAATAAAAGAGGAGGGTTGGATCATCAATTGTGCATTCATGGTTTACCTCAGAGTCTATGTTATGCTGTGTTAGTGGCGATCGCCAAAAGCAACACCTAATTTTCTAGAAGTTTACGTTCTGTAATGCTGTGGGAATATAACTCATGTGCTTGTAGTGAGATGGGATAAATGACCCGCTTTGAGCATTACAATCAGATGTTCGATACGTTCGTATTCGTCTAATTCTGCTTGTTCTTCTGGAGTGAGGGTTTCAGCTTTACTGCGCTGGAGAAGGATTTGCAGGCGATCGCACATTTCTGGAGTCGGCCGGAAAGTGGCAATTTCTTCAGGAGTCGGACGATTGGCAAGGAAGTCGAGGATGTAGTGATAGACGTGGTTAGGGAGTGGGGCTTGTAAGCATTGTTGTAGTACAGTGGGAAGGCGATCGCCTAAAGCATTAAGATGGGGAATGAGTTCGTCGGGAACTTCTAAGGTGATGGTTGCCATAAGCTCTCAAAACAATCGGTCTGGGTTTTATTGTAATATTAAGTCCGAATAATCAGTTACACTATGTGATTGCGTTTCGGCTGTCGCCGACATGAAAGCGAAGCTTGCGCGTTTCCGCTTCGCGGACATGAAAAGCGAAGCTTGCGTGTTAGCGAAGCTTGCGTGAAACGCGAAACGCGAAGCGCGAATGGAACGCAGTGGAATGAAGCAATCTCGACAATCTCCATAATTGTAGCGATTGCTTCCCTAATAGCATGTATAATATGATCATTAGTGTGTAGACCTAGTGTAGGTTCGCGTATGGATTTACTCCAACTTCTCGACTATTTACCTCCTTTAAATAAAACAGTATCACCCAATCGGGCTTTGGTGATTGGTCTTTTGACCGGTTGCATAGGTTTACCCATCTATTTCGGATCGCGGATAGATTTTTTCATCCTAATTTTAGTTCAGATTTTGATCGTAGCTTTAGCAGGGACATTTACACTGCTTGGAGCCATAGCTATTTGCATCTCCTATCAAGCTCTTTATGGATATTTGAGAGCAGTACACTCAAATAGGCGACGGAATTAAATGTTACAAAAAATTATAACGACACAGAAAAACCTCCCCAGTGAATAGGGAGGTTTTTAGTTAGTCTTGCCTTACGGGTAGAGGAGTTTCAAGGATTTCCATCAACAGCTCTAACCGAGAGGGACGGGACAACAGAGGCACTAAGTTGGGCAGAGAGTAGTAGTCCCCCTTAAACGTAAAGGTTTCTACGGGCATCTTATTTTTCTTTAACTGCCCTTCTACCCAGTTATAGCTAGAGTTCACCCGCACAATGATTACATTGGGCAGAACCTGCATGGCTTGACGATAGTAGTCTAAAGCATCCACAAAGTAGGGAGAGCTGTTTTCGCCTTCGTCAGTCACCAGGATGATTTGTTCTACCCGTTGACGGTTGCGCCGCATGGCTTCTACGCCACAGCCGATACTGGTTCCACCCCCAGCGTTAATGTGCTTAAAGGCTTTTTCCCAGTCTGTGAGTTCCTTGCCTTGGGCTTTGACTTCATAGGGCATGGTATCAAAAGCCCAGACAAACAAATCCGCCGTGGTAATGCCGGAAATCAAGGCAGCAAGCTGCTTACCGACTTCGATCGCCGAATGCATAGAACCAGATTTATCCACCAGCAAAGCCGTCGGTTTAACAATGTTGCCCCGCTTTTTCACTTGGGTGTTGGCGATCGCCTCTAGCTTGGCGATCGTTTCCGTATCCAGTTCCGTCGCATTCGATGCCACTTGCGCCTTCAGTGCCGAAACCCGATTTGCCTTTTGAGCCGCTTCGAGCTTCTCATCAATCAGCACCTTTACCTCCGGGTGATCCATGGCTCCCCGTTGTTTCAGAGAGTTCAGGTTATTAATCACCTCTTGAGGGGACATGGCATGAATCAGTGCCACCAACACCGTCGGCGTAACTTGTTTAACCGCACCAATCGCAATAGTATAGGGAATACCGTGCTTCACAATCAGTTGCGCTTGCTCTGCGGGAGTTGCCGCCTTTGCTACTTGCTTGAGCGCAAACGCCAAACTATCCTCTGGCGGATTATCCTTAAACAACACCGCATTCGCCCGTTCATTCGGCTTAATGTGCAATGTAGCATACAGATGTTTCATCGCCTTGCGACCCCGCAAAGCCGCCCGGTCAAATTGTTTCGGGTTGCCTTCCCGCTTCCGCAGATAGCGAGTCACTGCCGTCCGCGCACACCGAGGCACTTTATTTTGAAATTGCTTCATAAAGTCCACCACCCGCGCCACTTGGTAAGGGGGGAACTGTTGCAACATCACAAACCCAGCGCTACGGTGTTCGGGAAGTTGGCTGGTGAGCAAAGAACCCACAAACACTTCCTTATGGTCGCGCACATCCCCATTGTGCTGATACCATACGGCCAAGTGACCGTAAAAAAGCGGGTCAAGTTGTACCAAAAGGTCATGGAGTTCAGCCACTTCTTGCAATTTCCGGTGGGGAGTGGTGAGCAAGGAGTTAAGCATCTCCAAACGCAGATCTTGTTCTGCATTTTTCATGTTTACCATGGTTCATCTCCTAGGGATATAAGACAAACTTTTATAGAAAATTCGTATAAAGCCCTCTTCCCCCAACCCCTTCTCCCACAGGAGAAGGGGAGAGAAGTCCCTCTCCCGTGGGAGAGGGATTTAGGGAGAGGGCAAGATTACCGCGCAAGTGGCGATCGCCGTTTGTGCCTGCTAATATCGGCTCAGGCTCGCAGCGTACAACTCCAAGTACGCACCGATTCAGTTGGTGGAGAAGTATGTAGGCGATCGGGGTTAGGGCGCGGTTTTAATGAACAATTAACAATTAACAATTAACAACGATTTACCTATTACCTATTACCTATTCCCTAGCGCAAAGCGCTATAAAAAAAGGTCATTTCGCGCAAGTTCAACAAGCTGTTTGGTCATACACGGGATTTGAACCCGCATGTGCTTGAGCCTAAATCAAGTGCCTTTTCCATTTGGCTAGTATGTAAGCTTGATGAGTTAGGGCGCGAAATGACTGTAATTACAGAACCCAGAAAGATTAATTCAATCGGTCAGAAACGCTAGATTGAAAGATTGATCGATGAGAGAAGTATTGGGTAGGGTGGGCAGTGCCCACCCTACGGCTTAAAGGTTGTATTTTGTAACTCTGTCAAAGGGGAAGGAATAAAGGTCACACCGCGCAAGTTAAAAAAGCATTGTGTTTGCACACATATACAGGATTTGAACCTGTTACCAGTCGATTAACAGTCGAATGCTCTACCAATGAGCTAATATGTAAGCTTTTTCAGTTAGGGCGCGGTGTGAATTTATTCCTTAAGGCTGTACCGTACAAGTCAATTCAGCAAGATTTGTTGCTCTACCATTGAGCCACATCCGCCAAGATGAAGGGCGGATGGTAGGAATCGAACCTACACTGTCTGTTTAAGAGACATTATGTATGCTGAACCCGTTAGGGTACGGTACAAAAGTTAAGGGGTGCTTAGTGCGTCCAGTTGGGGCGCGGCTTGTTCGGGGGTTTTTCTTTCTTGAACCAAGACGGTGACAAGAATCGCCATTACCATCAAAATCAGTAATCCTAATGGGGGTTGATTCGATTTCATTTTGTTCAAAAAACGCTCTTGGCCGCACTTGAGGCAAATGTAATGGTCTAGGTCTTGGGTATTGCGAACCCAAGGACAAATTTCGCTACAGTTTGGTGCTTTCATGGTTCACCTCTGTGGTTATTTTTGGGAGTAGATTGTCCTCAAGTGGAGTGCGAGCATCTTGCTCGCTACCTTTCTCTCTTGCTCGCCACCTTTCTCTCTTGCTCGCTACCTTTCTCTCTTGCTCGCTACCTTTCTCTCTTGCTCGCTACTTTTCTGTACCGAGCGAGACGTTTGTCCTGCGGACAGGCTACGCACTCCGCAGAGCAGTAGGAGAGGGATTTAGGGAGAGGGAAATTTACCCATAAACCGCTTCAGGACGGATAATAATGTCACCACTAGGGCGGCGATCGATAACATAATCATTTAAGCGATAAACTCCAACATCAAGATGACGGGCAATTCGATCTTTGAGGACGGTATCATTCATGCTGGCGTTAATTTCTAGTTGGGTTTCAGTTATATCGTAGGAGCGTCCTTCAAATCGAATATGTACCATCTTGACACCTCCTTTGGGGGATTAAATTTGGAAAATTACAACAGAAAGCGACGTTCTAAAAAATAAATGGATGTAAGTTGAGTTTGGGTTGGCAAGCGTTTGGTTACCTTGCTTTCTCGATCCTGAGCATTTGACTCATTGGGTGGATCGGTCTTGACTGTTTTCAACAGTCGCTGATATAATAGAACCACTGTTTTTGACTCCTAAACAGTCATTAACAAACCCTTAAAGAAACGTTCTGATTATTCAGTTTTCTAGGTTCAACTGTAAGGGTGAAGGTGAGACTCGTCTGACTTCCTTGCCCTCTACATTTACTATACTACAAACGTAATACACAATTGTCAAGGGTTATGGCAGAAAATTTTTGTCTGTCATATTTCATTTGGCTGAAAGCATGATGCACAAAGGCTTTCAGGAGTCATACAGCGCCTTGCTTGGTTTATGAGGGACGCGACCTGTCTATTTACCGATAGGACAGGCCTTATAAATCAAGACTTTTAAGAGAACCTATTACCCATTCAGAATACCTTCGCCCCATCTCTTCCTAAACAATACTCACAAAACGGCTCTCTTCCAGAGTCGTAGAAGTTACTCCTTCCAGAATAGCTAAAACCTGGTTATTGGCTGAAATCACCGTATTTTGGCTGTTTTGCGATAGGGTAAGCTGAGTATAAGTTAAGCCACCGGATAAGCCAATGCGATCGCCCACTCCAAAATCCATGATCCGATCCGTTCCTTCTCCCATCCCCAGCACAAAGATATCATTACCCCGATCTCCAAATAATACATCCTCTCCGACTCCACCCATCAGGATGTCATTGCCTTGACCGCCCCAGATGCTGTCATTACCGGCATTTCCCCAGAGTTTATCTTCTCCTTGATTTCCGAATATCCAATCGTCACCTAAGTTACCAGCAATGCAATCATTACCGCGATCGCCACATAACGTATCATTTCCCTCACCCCCGCGCACCCCATCATCATCTTGTCCAGCATGGACGAAATCATCCCCTAAACCGCCATCGAGAAAATCTCGTCCCTGATTGCCAAAGAGCCAATCATCACCATTATTACCTTCTACGATATCATTGTCGCGATCGCCAAACACCACATCATTTCCTTCACCCCCGCGCACCCCATCATTACCCTGTCCCCCATGAATCCAATCATTCCCCAAACCGCCATCAACCCAATCCGTACCTTGATTGGCACTTAACCAATCATTGCCACTTTCGCCATCAATATTATCATCACCTTGCAGAGCAATAACCCAATCATCACCCCCTCGCGCCAAGAACGTTTCCCCCTGAGTATTTCCGAATAAAATATCGGCAAAACTCGTTCCTTCTCTCGTCATTTCCGTCAGATTCAGCGCCGGAAAAACAGGAGGAGAATTGAGCAATGGACAACTTAAAGACACTGGAGCATTAGCAGGAGGAGAGGGAGGAACTACCGGAGAAGGCGGAGTTATTGGAGACGGAGAAGGAACCGGAGACGGAGTTACAGCAACATCATTATCTGTAATAGTTCCCACCCCCTGTGCATCGCTAATCGTCGCATTATTGGCGCTCGATAAGTCAACGGTAAACGTTTCATTGGTTTCATCTAAAC
This sequence comes from Roseofilum capinflatum BLCC-M114, assembly GCF_030068505.1. NCBI lineage: Bacteria > Bacillati > Cyanobacteriota > Cyanophyceae > Desertifilales > Desertifilaceae > Roseofilum > Roseofilum capinflatum. The sequence continues at coordinate 38,828 of NZ_JAQOSO010000029.1, read as the reverse complement.
TATCATCCGTGATAGTAACCGTAATTTCTTGACTCGTTTCTCCGGCTGCAAACGTTAACGTACCATTGATACTCGTGTAGTCACTTCCGGCTGTAGCCGTGCCATCTGCCGTGGCATAATCTACCGTAATCTCCTGAGCGCTCGCTGCATCCAGAGAAACCGTAAACGCTAAAGTTCCTGCATCTTCATTGACCGTAACATCATTAATAGATAAGTTAGGTTCAGCATCATTATCAGCAATATTTAACGTTGTCGTACTTTGAGCGCCAATCGTGGCATTATTCTGAGCAGTAACCTCAAACGATATCGTCTCATCGGGTTCATCAACCGTATCATCAATAATCGGAAGCGCAACCGTTTTGCTATCTTCTCCCTCATTAAACACAACCGTCAAAGGAAAACCACTATCCGTATAATCGGCATTTCCCGTTGCCTCTCCCCCCGTCACGCTCACTTGAACCTCAGAAATCCCAAGGGTTGTATTCCGGGTAAGCGTAATCAGATTCGTTGTTCCATCCCCTTCATTGGCAGCATAACTCGCTTCAGAAAACTGGATTTCTGGAGTCGCAACAACCAACTCATTACTACTGCTATCATTACCCCCATTACCCGCACTATCCGTCGCTGAAACCGCAACCTCATACGTGCCAGCACTCAGAGCCGGACTAATCGTATTATCAGCCAGCGTCCAAGTTCCATCCCCATTATTCGTTCCCGTGTAAGAATTTCCATTAACCGTAACCTGAATCGAAGCACTATTATCATCCACCGTTCCCGTCAAAGCCGGAGTCGTATCCAACGTAGACAGAGAATTCACCGTAACTGTCGGTGCAGTCGTATCTACAGTAATGCCGAGAGCAGCAGAAGCCGCACCAGTATTGCCAGCAGCATCACTAACCGTAGCCGTAATATCATGATTGCCTGCGCTTAACGTACTGGCGGTGATACTCCAATTCCCAGAACCATCAGCAGTGGCAGTGCCAATCGTGCCATCAACACTACTCGCAAGCGTTACCGTACTATTCGCCTCAGCCGTTCCCGTAAACGTGGGAGTGGTGTTGCTGGTGATGTTATCGCTGTTGGAGGTTCCCGTATCCGAAGCAGCCGTCATATCCGCAGTTAAAGGTGCAGCCGGTGCTATAGTATCAACCGTTATGGCAAAGGCGCTGGAGGCTGAACCCACATTTCCCGCGCTATCTGTGGCCACCGCCGTCAGGTTATAATTCCCGTCAGCTAGAGTCGTTCCCGTATGGTCAAAACTCCAGCTTCCAGAACCATTAGCAGGAGTTGTGCCAATGGAGCTGCCATCAATAAACACCTCTATCGTGCTATTAGCTTCCCCTGTTCCCGCGAACACTAACGTACTATCGCTCGTCACTCCGTCACTGCTGCTCGTCCCCGTATCTGTGGTGATGCTGCTGGTAGTTGGCGTACTTGGAGCCGTATTATCCACCGTATAGACTTCATCCGTCCCTGGTTCTGCCGTCGGTAGCGCATTTGCGGACAAATCAGTAATATTTTGTCCCGCATCAACATCTAATCCTACGGTTCCATTCAGACCGGCTAAATCCCCTCCCGACACCGTGATATCGTAAACAGAGGCACTCACGGCATTTACTCCGGTGATGGTCGCCGTTGTTCCCGTTACCGAAAAGTCACTCGCGTCTACATTCTGCACATCTTCATTAAATGTGGCTCGGAAAACCAGAGTATCGGCATTGGTGGGGGTAATACTCGGAGTTTGGCGAGTGATGCTGGTTAGCGTTGGTGCTATCGGGTCATTATTAAACGTAACTGTATTATCGGTGCTAGTGCTGGCCGTGTTGGCATTTCCGGCGATGTCGGTGGCGACTCCTGCGGCAAGACTGGCAAGAACCGTTCCTGATGCACTCATGCCGCTAACAGCAATATTATAAGTTGTGCCGCTACCGGTGACGGCATCGGTGGTTGCTCCCGCCGTGCCGCCGATGGTGACATCTCCAGTGGCAAAACCCGTTACAGTTTCGCTGAAAGTAGCCGTATAGTTGATGGGTGAAGTGTTAGTTGGGTCAACTTGAGCCGCCGCTTGGTTAACCGTAACTGTGGGTGCGGTAGTATCCAAGGTAACGCCGAGAGCAGCAGAAGCACTACTGGCATTTCCAGCAGCATCAGTAGCGGTAGCGGTAATATTGTGACTTCCTTCTGTTAACGTGCTGGCGGTGATGCTCCAGTTTCCTGCACCATCGGCGGTTACTGTGCCGACTGTGCCATCAACGCTGCTGATGAGGGTAATGGTGCTGTTAGCTTCGGCTGTGCCGGTGAAGGTGGGGGTGGTGTTGCTGGTGATGTTGTCGGTGTTGGAGCTGCCGGTGTCGGTAGCTGCTGTCATGTCTGGAGTTGAGGGTGCTGCTGGTGCGGTGGTGTCGATGGTGATGCCGAGAGCAGTGGAGGCGGCGCTGGTATTTCCGGCTGTATCTGTGGCAGTGGCGGTAATATTGTGATTTCCTGCACTTAAGGTGCTGGCGGTGATGCTCCAGTTGCCGGAACCATCAGCAGTAACTGTGCCGACTGTGCCATCCACGCTGCTGGTGAGGGTGACGGTGCTGTTGGCTTCGGCTGTGCCGGTGAAGGTGGGAGTGGTGTCGCTGGTGATGTTGTCGGTGTTTGAGCTTCCCGTATCGGTAGCTGCCGTCATGTCGGGAGTCGAGGGTGCAGCCGGTGCGGTGGTGTCGATGACTAGGGCTTTGTTATCGGCAAGGGACTGTCCTGCGGGAATGGTGAGGGTAACGTTGTTTAGGGTGGCATCTTGTAGGGTTGCGCCACCGGCTAGGGTTAGTCCGGTTGAGTTTAAGTCTGTGCTGTTTTCTCCTGCGCCAACGGTGTAGGTGGCTGATGCACTGTTGGCGTTGGTAAAGGGAGTAATAGTGACTGTGCCGCCAGTATCTAAATTTAAGGTAAGGTTGCCACTAGCAAGGGTGACGTTTTCCGAGAAGTTGACGGTGACGTTGACAGTGCCTCCGACTCCAAATGTACCATCGCTGGTGGTAGAAGTGATGGAGGTAATGGTGGGGAGTGCGTCGAAGGTTTGCACTCCGGCAGCAGTGGGGGTTCCGGTTTTGCTGGCGGAGGTGAAGGTGATGTCGCTGAGGTTGGGGGCGGCAATATTGATGGTATTGCCCGCAGTGGCTCCGGTGGCGATGTCGGCGACTAGGAATAATGTGCCAGTGTTGCCGTTGTTGATGGTTTGGGAAAGTCCAGTAAAAGCGAGGGTGTTGCCGGAGGTGACAACGGCTTGGGTTCCCAGGGAGGTATCGCCAGCATCGAAGACTGTATCGGTGGAGTAGAAGAGTTCAAAGCTGTTAGGGACGATATCGGCAGCAGCGTAAGTGCCTGCGGTGGTGAAGGTTGCGCCGGTTAATTGGGCGTTGGCGGTGGTTACGGCTAGGTCGAGTTGATAGAGGGGATGGTTGGTTGTGCCTTGCGCGACGCTGGCGGCGGCAATGGTTCCGGAGGAGAGGGTGACGGCAGAGAGCATGCCACCAGGGGAGCCGATATCACTGCCACTGTTTCCACCAGCATTAGCACTGAGATAGCCGGTTCCGAGGGGAGTGGAGCCGCCAGTGGTGCTGGTTGCCCAGTTGGAGCCGACCGTATTATCGGCGGTTAGGTTGGTGAGATAAATAGACGCGCCTACGGGGTCGGGAAAGCCTGCGCTAACGCTATATTCAACGGTTTCAATGGCGTTGGCATGAGTGGTATCGTCGCCAGTATAGCGGGTAAAGCTATCCCATAAACTGACTTTATCGCCAGTGTTGTTCAGTTGTAGTTTATTCCAACCCGTAACTCCAATTAAGTTGATACCGGTTCCCCAGGCGGCTTCAAAGTCGGAGGTGTCTAGGTCGTCGTCGTTGAAGAGAATGGCGCTACTGCCAGCCGCAATGGAACCACTGGCGATGTTGGCGGCAGTATGAGCTGTGCCAACATTATCGTCGAGGACGTAGCCGGATAAATCAACGGTGCTGCTGCCGGAGTTGTAGACTTCTACCCATTCCCAGTCATCTTCGGCACTGTTGGGGTCGTACATGATTTCGGAGATGACTAGAGGGGAGGCAATGGTTTGGATTCCTCCAGCCGTGGGTGTACCGGTTTTATTCCCGGTTGTAAAGGTGATGTCGCTGAGGGTGGTTGCTCCAATCGTGATGGTATTGCCCGCAGTGGCTCCGGTGGCGATGTCGGCCACTAGAAATAATGTGCCGGTGTTGCCACTATTGATGGTTTGGGAGAGTCCGGTGAAGGCGAGGGTGTTGCCGGAGGTGACAACGGCTTGGGTTCCGAGGGAGGTGTCGCCCGCGTCGAAGGTGGTGTCGGTGGAGTAGAAGAGTTCAAAGCTGTTAGCTGTTATATCGGTTGGAGCATAAGTGCCGCCAGTGGTGAAGGTTGCGCCGGTTAATTGGGCGTTGGCGGTGGTTACGGCTAGGTCTAACTGATAGAGGGGATGGTTAGTTGTGCCTGGGAGTACGTTGGCGGGGGAAAAGGTGGGTGAGGATAGGGCAATATTAGGAGTTTGTGCGAGTTGATAGGCCAAGACTTGACTACCATTGCCGAGAAATAACTGAGACCCCCTGGCACTAGCTCCCAAGAATGGCCCCCCTAATGCGCCACCACCATTATCTAGGAGTTGATTCGGACCAGCAGCGATGGTGTAGGTTTCCGTGGGAGTTGCTGAGGTGACGGTGGTTGGGCTATCCATGTCCCAAACATGGAGTTCATTGGTGGTTAGGGCGATTAAGGTGGTGCGACCATCGTATTCGTGGGCGATCGCCTGATAAACTAAGTCTGTACCCGGTACAGTAATATCTGTTCCACCAGAGCTAACGGCTATTGCGTTCCCTGTATCCGCATCAAAGGCCCAAATTTTATCCCCCGTACCACTCGCTCCCCCATCACTGGCGTAAATATAGTTATTTCCACTGCCATGGTCGAAATAGCTAATGCCGCGAAAGCGCCCTCCAGTCCCCACATCTTGCGCCCATTGTTGCGTTAGGGTGAAGTTAGTGGGATTATTGGTTACCGACCATTGAACAATTTGGTCGCGAGTAACATCATTATTGCCATAGATATATGTGCCATCGGTAGTAATGGATTCGGTTTTCGGTACTGTGGCTTGATACCCAGTGAGATTGCTAGACCAGTCATTATCAATCCGCCGAATACCTTGAGTATCATCTCCAGTGAAGAAAATATAGCTGCCGAATTCTAGGGCGCTTTTGGCTCCATCTGCACCATTATTAAAGTTATTGACGACTGTGCCAGTGGATGCCTGATACTCCACCGGCCCGCCATCAATGGTTCCTGCTAGGGGATTTCCTGCGGTGGAAAAGTTGTTGTTGAGATAGTGGTTATTATTGCCAATAGGACTATTGGTCATCCATTGAGCGGTGGTATTGTCGATTAAACTCATCGTTAGTTAAGTGTGAGACGGCTAATGGCAGGATGACACCTTGGGAAGACTAGGATAAGGCTCCACATCAGTTGAGTGGTTTTCCAGACTAGAATGGGGAATGGTAAATAGGAGTGCAGATCATATCATTTATGGATTTAATTTTGTGCCATACCACGGCAGATTTTGATGCATTAGGGGCAGCAGTGGGGTTAACGCGCTTAAAACCTGGCGCTCAGGTGGTGCTGACTGGGGGATGTCATCCGACGGTGCGGGAGTTTTTGGCCTTTTATCGGGATGAGTATGCCTTAATTGAGCGCCGGTCAGTGAATGCAGAGCAAGTCCGCAGTTTAATCGTAGTCGATACCCAACAGCGCGATCGCCTCGGCTTGGCTGCAAGTTGGTTTGATATTCCCCATCTCGAACAAGTGGAACTCTACGACCATCACCTGGACATCGAGACAGACCTTCCCCTAACCCACTCCATGATTGAACCCGTTGGTGCAACCACCACCCTAATTGTTGAACAGTTGCAACAACTCAAGACTCTAGAACTCACCGCCGCAGAAGCAACCGTCATGGCTTTAGGAATTCATGTGGACACCGGTTCCCTGACCTATGATTCGAGTACCCCCAGAGATGCTCTCGCCCTAGCCTGGTTAATGACCCAAGGAGCCAGTTTATCGGTGATTGGGGAGTATGTGGAACCGGGATTATCCCCCCAACTCCAGGACTTACTCACCCTCGCCCTAGAAGAATTGCACACCACAACCTGTGAAGGATATCAATTATCCTGGGTTCTCCTCCCCACCCCTGATTTTATACCCGGATTATCCAGTGTCGCGACCCGATTAATCGGATTAATCCATAGTGATGCTTTATTATTTGGTACGTGGTATGAAATCGGACAAGACAAGCGGTTAACGGTCATTGGTCGTTCTCGTCAGCGTTGCCGCTCTTCCTCCCATCCTCCCCTCAATCTGCATACTCTGTTTTCCCCCCTAGGAGGAGGAGGTCATGCCCAAGCTGCCTCCCTAACGCTGCGAGGAACAGACATCAAAGACACCTTTGCCCATCTGGTTGAAAACTTGCAAAGCCAAGTGCCCAATGCACCTACGGCACGGGAGTTGATGTCTTCCCCGGTGCGGACAATTTTGCCGGAAACGACGATCGCCCAAGCCCAGCGTATTCTGTTACGCTATGGCCACTCTGGGTTATCCGTCGTGGATGCCTACGGGGAGTTAGTGGGGATTATTTCCCGGCGCGATCTCGATATTGCCCTCCATCATGGCTTTTCCCACGCTCCCGTCAAGGGGTACATGACTCCCCACCTGAAGACCATCACCCCAAAGACTCAATTGCCAGAAATTGAGTCATTAATGGTTACTTATGATATTGGTCGCTTGCCCGTATTAGAGGACGGAAACTTAGTGGGTATTGTCACCCGTAGCGATGTGTTGCGCCAATTTCACCTTCAGGAAACTGGGCAGCGAGTGGGGTCAAACATCCAACTGAATCGCTTGAAGTCCTGTTATTTGCCGGAAACTATGAAGCAAATGGTACAGGAGAGCCTAACCCCACCTTTGTATGAGGTTTTGCGACAAGCGGCGATCGCCGCCGAACAAAGAGGATGGCACTTATACTTAGTGGGTGGAGGAGTGCGAGATCTCTTACTGGCAGATGCAGATACCGTCATCAATCTCCAGGATGTGGATTTAGTCGTTGATGGTTATCATCGCGCCGCCCAACCGGGGGCTGGAGTCGAGTTAGCGAAAGTCTTACAGCAAAAATATCCGGGCGCTAGATTGCAAATTCACGGGCAATTCCAAACGGCAGCCCTACTCTGGCACAAACACCCAGAATTAGGAAATCTTTGGATCGATATTGCCACGGCACGAACGGAATTTTATCCCTATCCCGCCGCCAACCCAGAAGTCGAAGCCAGCTCGATTCGACAAGATTTATACCGCCGAGACTTTACAATTAATGCCTTAGCCTTGCGCCTTACGCCTCCCCGAATGGGTGAAGTCTTAGATTTTTTTGGTGGTATTTTAGACCTAGAAGCAAAGTTAATCCGGGTGTTACATGCCAATAGCTTTATCGAAGATCCCACCCGCATTTATCGGGCTGTGCGGTTTGCTGTGCGGTTAGGGTTTCGCCTAGAAGGACAAACCGAAGGCTATATTCGTTATGCGATCGCCAGTGGGGTGTACGATTTGTCTGTAGCCGAAAATAACCGAGCGCCCGCCCTACAAACCCGACTGAAAAACGAGCTGAACTATATTTTAGAAGCCAACTATTGGCAAAGAGCCATTCAAATGCTCGGAAATCTAGACGCACTTAAATGTATTCATTCCAGTTTAGAACTGACTCCAAAATTGTGGAAACAACTCAAACTCGTTGACCGATGTTTACGCCGGTTTAACCCCCCTGGACTTTGCCCCCCTTGGCAACTGTTGCTAGAAGTGATGATTGCCTATCTTGCTCCTGAATACCGCTATCGAGTGGCTTCCGGGTTTCAATTGCCTGCCGAAAGTATCGAGCGATTAAAAGACTTAGAAGCCGCCAAAACCGATGTTTTTTTCCGCCTGCCTACCTGTGAAGCCCCCAGTAGCATTGTTAAAACCCTTCAACCTTATCGCTTTTCTACTTTAATTTTAGTGATAGTACAAAGTCCGCGATCGTTGCGGAAAAAGATTTGGTTATACCTGTGGAAACTGGCACAAGTAAAACCGATTTTGAACGGCAATGACTTAAAAGAATTGGGCTATAAACCCGGTCGTCAATTCAAGGTAATGTTAGATCAACTCCTGGAGATGACATTAGATGGAAAACTGCCAGATCGTGCCAGCGCTCAAGCGTTTTTACAGGATAATTTTATTCGGTAAACTAATGGTAAAAATACTGCCTTCTCCCAATTGAGAAACTACGTTAACCCGCCCTCCCATTCCTTCAATTAGGGTTTTGACAATGGATAAGCCTAAGCCGGTTCCGCCGGTGGAGCGGGCGCGAGCGTCGTCAACCCGATAAAATCGATCGAAAATTCTGGCTTGATGGGCGAGGGGGATGCCTTCACCGCGATCGCCCACTTGTAGGCAGACTTGATGGCTCTGTTGTTCCAGTTTCACGGTAATTACGGTGTCGGGGTCGGAATATTTGACAGCGTTATCAATGAGGTTGAGTAGGACTTGCTTTAAGCGGTTGCGATCGCCGTTAATCTCTATAGACTCATGCCCTAAATCGAGTTCAATGGTGCGACTGCTGTATTGTTGCCCCATATCCACAACTTCTAGAACTAAGTCAGTCAGGGAGAGGGTTTCAAGTTCAAAATGAATCTGTCCATTATCAGCGCGGGCAAGTTCGAGTAAGTCTTGCAACAGTTGAATCGTGCGATCGGCTTCTGTGGCTGCGGTTTCCAGGGCTTCCCGTTGCGCTTCGGTGAGGTTCTTACCCCGTCTGAGGGTACTTTGAAGATAACCATGGACAATGGTTAACGGGGTTCGCAACTCATGGGAAACATTGCTAACAAATTGCCGTTGATGCTCCCAAGATTCAGACAGTCGCGAGAGCATCAGATCTAAGGTTTTAGAGAGTTCTTGCAGTTCGGATGGGGCAGGATCTAAGCTGAGGGAAACGCCTCCTAAGTCTTGTGCAGAAATTTTTACTGCATATTCACTAATTTTACGCACCGGAGCGAGCGATCGCCGAATATAAATTCCCATCATAACCGCGATCAGCAGCAAGGCTAACACGCTCACCCCAATCAAGTTTCTCAGCATTTCCAGCAACATCTGTTGCTCTGAGGTAATATCTTGAGCCACATATAATTTACCAATAGTTTCCTGATTGACCCTTAACGGGCCAGCGCAGAGAACGAAATAGCGTCCTTTGTAGGGATAAACTTCCGGTTGAATGGGAGCATGGCTAATATTGAGGAGATCGGCATTTTGGGGATGGAGCGATCGCTCCAGGTTGGGCGATCGGGCCATAATTTCACCGTCTGGAGATTGAATCCACAAAAAAATCGTCTCCGCACTCACATCCTCAATCACCATTTCTAACGCTTCACCCTGGCTGAACCGTTGACTATAAACTGCGATATCTTTAGGCAAGCGTTCAGCAATATATTGGATATTTTGTTTATGGGTTAAGACCAATTGTTGCTGCATTTTTAAGCCCGTGGCAATGGCAACCGCTCCTAATCCAATTCCGGAAACGATCGCCAAGCCAAACGTGAGGCGGAACTGTAGCGAATTAAACTTAAATCTCTGCCCTAAATGTTTGATCGACATGCTCTCTATACTCTATCCGTGACTTGCCATCACTCACAGATTAAGTCGCAATCCTGAGAAAAGCCTGATAAGGCTCTGAAGGAATCACATTAAAGATTACACAACTTATCACTTATAGGGTTTCTTCTAGTGTTTTCTGGGCTAATTTAGAGCCATAAACCATTAAGATCGAGGTGGCGATCGCCCCGATCGCATAAATTGCCCCTTGAGCAATCTGCGCTCCCCTCCCTAAGATGATAATCATGAAGGTAACGCTAGATACCAGTAGGATTAAGGCGATCGCTCGTTTCCATAGACCTCGCTTCATCTGATTTACCCCTCTGCCTCAACACTGAGCTAAAGGATAGAATACTTCATTCGGGTAAGCCTAACCTGAAAATCGGCTGAGGAGAAGATGAAAATTCTCCTTGATTTAAGGGTCTACATGCTGCAAAGCATCTTCAGCCGCTTTTTTCTCCGCTTCCTTTTTGCGACGGCCTTTACCTTCCCCGTACTTTTTGCCTTTTACCCAAACTTCAACGCAAAATACTTTTTCATGGTCTTCACCCCATTCCTTAACTAATTTATAGTCGGGTGTTTGTTGATATTCTTTCAGTGCCCATTGCTGAAATTTTCCTTTACTATCGATTAAACTGGGAGGGTGCTGATCGTCGGATGAGTCCATTAAATCATCAGCAATTTTGGTAAACAGACGAGTGACAAACTGGCGGACTTTAACGATCCCTGCATCTAAATAATAAGCTCCGATAATGGCTTCTAGGGTGTCACTCAGTAAGGCGGGATTGTTTTGAGCATTGTTTTGGATTGCCCCTTTCCCTAAACGCATCACTTGACCCACACCTAATTCTTCGGCTAATCGGGCCAGTTGCTGTTCATCGACTAATTTAGAGCGCAACCGAGTCATTTGCGCTTCTGTAATATTTCCCGCACTCCCATAACGTTTATATATGAGTTCGCTGACCAAAAAACCTAAAACTGCATCCCCCAAAAACTCTAATCCTTCGTTATCCTCTAGGGTATCGGAATGTTCGTTGGTATAAGAGCGATGGGTTAAAGCATGAAGCCAAAGGGCTTCGTCTTTTAAGGTTGGCAATTCTATTGGTTTGGCGGAACGAGGCATAAATCATAATCTCAAATTCTATATTATATCATGATTTTACTCTTTAGTCAATTACCTAGAATTTCTGGGTCAGGCAGAGGACGATGGGTTGCTATTGCACAACCCAACAGGTTAAGGAGTCAGTTAAATGATCCCATTCAGCGTCAGAAATCAAGCCGCGATCGCGAAAGTCAGCTAAGATCTGGCCCAGGCTTGTCCATGCATTTGTTCGATCGATGCGATCGTAGGCTTCCTGAAGAGCAGACAAGGGATCGGAGTGAATGCCGACTAAACAGCCAATGCCGGAATAATCGCCATCTGGAGTCATCACATCGACTTGCCAATATTGATCGTATAAAAAGACTTGAATACTCCAACCGTTATAATTTTCAATCATTACCCTTTCCTTCCAGTAAAGTGCCATCAATTCTTGACATTAATACTCTACTTTAATGGTCTGTTCTCATCCGGATTTCTCCTGTTTATGGGGTTATTTTAGGGTTGGGACTGGGGTAAGGTTCCAGGGCGAATGGAAACTTCTATTTTCTGACCGGCTCGACTCACTTCTAAAGTTAATAACTCACCGACGGTAGACTTTTCTACTAGATCTTGGACTTCCGTGGCTTTCTTAACGACCCTTCCATCGACACTGAGAATAATATCGCCCGGTTGCAGTTGGGAATTTTCTGCCGGAGAATTCCTAACAATTCCGGTAATAATCACGCCTTCACTGAGGCGATCGGCGATCGGGAATTGTTGCTGTTGTAATAAGGCTTTAGTGGTAGGGGTTAAATCGACCATTTGAATGCCTAAAAACGGATGTTCTGCCATTCCTGTGGTAAACAATTGATCGGCAACCCGTAGGGCGGTTTCAATGGGAATGGCAAAGCCTAATCCTTGGGCATCGGCACGAATGGCGGTATTAATGCCAATCACTTGTCCTTGTTCATTCAATAAGGGGCCTCCAGAATTGCCCGGATTAATGGCGGCATCGGTTTGAATAAAACGGACTCGCTTATCGGGGATGCCCACCTGGGCGCTCGATCGCCCCGTGGCGCTAATAATCCCCGCCGTCACCGTATTATCTAAGCCTAACGGATTACCAATGGCGATCGCCCATTGTCCCGGTACTAAGGCCTCAGCCTCCCCCATTTCTACCACAGGCAAACCCTGAGCCTCAATTTTCACCACAGCAATATCCGTCACGCGATCGCGACCCAACACCACCCCCTCAAACGTGCGCCCATCCCGCAGCGTAATATCCACCACATCCGCCCCTTCAACCACATGGGCATTGGTAATCAACTGTCCTTGGGCACTCAAAATTAACCCCGATCCCGTACCCCGCTCCAATCGTTCCGGTTCAGCCGGCAGATCTTCACCAAAAAATCGATCTAACAACGGATTCCGAAACGGGGCAGACTCCTGAGACTTCACCCGCCGAGTTGCATCAATTCGCACCACGGCTGGGCCGACTTTTTCCACAGCCCTAGCAATAAAATTGCCCTGGATCGGCTCTGTGGACTCAGGTATGACTGAAGGTTCAGGTAACGGGGGCAAAACCACAGGAACCGCAGAAAGACCAGGACGACTCAAAACCTCCTGGTCTTCCAGGTATCGGCTCCCTAGCCAACCCGCACTGCCTCCCAGAACAAAAACACTCAGATAAATAATCGCCCGTTTAACCAATAAGCTCATAGCCTCTTATCCACCCAGAACAATTCTGATGACTGTGAAGAATCGAAACTCATCTCCTCCACAATCAATACCTTAAAGTAAGTCCCTCAATTTTACCGTCCCATTTTCAATTAACTTTCACCGGTCACCCAATTTAAACAGCAGCTTTTTGCTCTCTAGTGGTATGATCGAGCCAGAAATTCAGCAAAAGGGTGAATAGGTTATGACAAAAGCACCGATATCTCCTGTGGTGCTAGTCATTTTAGATGGCTGGGGTTACCGTGAAGCCACCGACGGAAACGCCATTGCCGTCGCGAAAACACCCATAATGGATAGCCTACAGGCAGCTTACCCAAATACCTTAATTCAAACGTCTGGGAAAGCGGTCGGGTTACCCCAAGGACAAATGGGTAACTCAGAAGTGGGTCATATGAACATTGGCGCAGGCCGGATTGTTAAGCAAGAATTGCTTCGCATTACCGATGCAGTTGAAGATGGTTCTTTACAAGAGAACCCCGCTTTACAAGCTATCTGCGAGCAAGTTAAATCCCGCTCTGGCAAACTCCACCTGATTGGACTTTGCTCAGATGGAGGCGTTCATTCCCACATCGACCATCTATTGGGGTTACTAAAACTAGCCAAAGCACAGGAGATTGAACAAGTCTGTATTCACGCGATCGCCGATGGTCGTGACACCTATCCCACGGATGGGGTAAAAAACTTAGAAAAACTGCAAGCAGAAATCAATAGCTTAGAAATTGGCAAAATTGTCACTCTCATGGGTCGCTATTATGCGATGGATCGGGATCATCGCTGGGATCGGGTGCAAAAAGCCTATCAGGTTCTTACGGATAATACGATTACGGCTGAAGGGGATGCCATCTCACTCTTGAAGGCTTCCTACGAACAGGAAGTCACGGATGAGTTTGTGATTCCCGTCCGTTGCGCCGAGGGTGCGGTAGAAGCTGGAGATGGGGTGATCTTTTTTAATTTCCGTCCCGATCGCGCTCGTCAGCTTACCCAAGCCTTTGTCGATCCCAATTTTGATGGGTTTGAGCGATCGCCCATCGATCCCCTGTCCTTTGTCACGTTTACCCAATATGACTCCCATCTGCCGGTGTCTGTAGCCTTTGAACCCCAAGACCTGAACCATATTTTGGCAGAGGTTTTGGCCGAGCAAGGACTGCGACAGTTCCGCACCGCAGAAACGGAAAAATATGCCCATGTGACCTATTTCTTTAATGGGGGACTCGAAGATCCCGTAGAGGGAGAAGACCGGGAGTTAATTCCCTCTCCCCAGGTTCCCACCTACGACCAACAGCCGAGCATGTCGGCTGAAGCAGTCACGGAAACGGCGATCGCTGCCATCGAAGAACAGGTTTATTCTATGGTGGTGATTAATTATGCTAATCCGGATATGGTCGGCCATACAGGGGTCATGGACGCAGCCATTCAAGCCATTGAAACCGTGGATGAATGCCTAGGTCGCCTGATCGAGGCGATCGGTAAAGTGGGCGGAACCGCCATTATTATTGCTGACCATGGCAATGCCGAACTCATGTACGATGAGAAAGGGAATCCTTGGACAGCCCACACAACCAATCCCGTGCCCTTTATCCTGGTTGAAGGCGAAAAGCGTAAAATTCCCGGCCATGGCACGAATGTTGCTTTGAGAACCGATGGCTGTTTAGCCGATATTGCGCCCACTATTCTGGAAATTCTGCAAATTCCTCAACCCAAGGAAATGACCGGAAAATCCATTTTCCAGAACTCTTCCTATGAAGTTCAACCCAATCGATCGCCGGTTTCCCTCTCTCGGTAAACCCGCACCTCTAACGTCATGATTGTTGATTTGAGTTCTATAACCCTATGACTGTTGTTAGTATCCTCCAAATTGTTTGGGCCATTTCAGCCTTTAGTCTGGTGGTCTTAATTCTCCTCCATAGTCCCAAAGGAGATGGTATTGGCGGTATCGGCGGCCAAGCCCAATTGTTTACCAGTGCTAAAAGTGCCGAAACAACCTTGAATCGGACAACCTGGGCCTTAGTTGTTCTCTTTCTTGGCTTAACCGTGGTGTTAAGCGCTGGATGGTTAGAACCCGTCGGTTAAGTCCATGGCTGCTTGGCTCTGGAGGACTAGACGCTTAAAACCTCCCCATCAAGGTTTATGCTTGAGAGCTGCTCTGGGTGCGAAAAGGTTCCGCATACTTCGACTGCGCTCGGTAGCCACTGCTTATGCGATCGCCACAATTGTGTTGGCGGTCTTTTCTTGTGCAGTTATGGCAACGCTTCCCCCTGGCCTCCAATTTCCTCAAGCACAAGTTCATCCTCTTCCCCCTAGCCTAGACCAATGGCACGATCCCGCAGACTCCGGAGACTATTTTGAAGCCATTAAACTCCTCAAGGTGGGGTATTTAATTTGGTCTGAGCTTCCAGTGCAGGTATACCTCGATCTCGATACCCCCGATCCCCGTTGGGTAGCAGCCGTTACTCAGGCGATTGAGGAATGGCAAGACTATTTTCCCCTCGAAATTAGCGATCGCCCCGATGAAGCCCACATTACCATTCACCGACAGCGCCCTCCCCTCAAACTGGGCCCCGATGGCCAGCTTGGACGAGTGCGATCGGCTACCACTGAATATCAACTCTATCTTGGCTCCCGTGGCGATCGGCCAGAGGAAGAATATCTACTTCATCGCTGTGAAATTTTCCTAACCCCAGACCAAACCCCAGACTATACCCTGGCCACCGCTCGTCATGAACTCGGCCACGCGATCGGCATTTGGGGTCACTCTCCCGAACCCACCGATGCGCTCTATTTTTCCCAAGTACGCCATCCTCCCCCCATCTCCCCCCGCGACCTCAATACCCTCAAACAGATCTATCAACAACCCACCCGCCTCGGTTGGCCAATAGGGTCAGAACACTCTAGAATCTGGAAAACTTTGCCAACTTTACCCACCCTTTCCCCACTTCCGGGTCTTCCTCAACTGCCCAAACTGCCTCAACTTCCCAAGCTGCCTGAACTGCCTAAACTCCCCAAATTGCCCGATCTTTTTTAAGAAATTTTATCTAAAAGATAGCGACGTTTTTGTTCAAACTCATACTCAGTAATTAATCCCTCTTGCCGCAAAGCCTCCAACTGGCGTAAGGCTTCTGCCACAGACTCCACCTGGTCAGCGATCGGGCCCGTTTCTCCAGACTTCTGAGGAGGCCAGAACCTTGACCAATCCACCTGGGGAATCTTCAGCCCTGGAATCACCGGAACTGGGCCCGGATAATTCTGATTAAACTCCTCATCATCTTGTACCAAATACCACACTCCCTCAATGGCACTAGCCACATGGGGAATCGGAGTCCAAGACAACAACAAATAGACCACCCCCCATAAAGGTTGGCCTAAATAAAACTTATGCAATCCGGCGATCGGAATCAACACCCCAGAAAACGCCAGAATCATCCCCAATTTGCGACTCTTTTCCTTATTCACCACCCCATTTCACCCTAACGCCCATCCTCATCTGCTCATACTATGATAATAACTCCATATCCCATCTCCCTATCCCCCATTCCCCCAAATACGGAAAACCGAATTTTACTCTCATCTCCGACTCCATTAGAATAAAACCAGTGCATCATCCAATGCGCTTAACTTACCGTCAGTCAACCTATCCAAAAAAGCCATGGGATTCTTTGATTCAGAAATCGTTCAACAAGAAGCCAAACAACTCTTTGAGGATTATCAATCCCTCATTCAGCTTGGCAGTGACTATGGCAAATTCGATCGAGAAGGGAAAAAGCTGTTCATCGAACAGATGGAAGCCCTCATGGATCGATATAAAGTATTTATGAAACGCTTTGAACTCTCCGAAGACTTCATGGCCCAAATGACCGTTGAACAGCTCAAAACCCAATTGGGCCAATTTGGAGTCACCCCCCAACAAATGTTCGATCAGATGAATTTCACCCTAGAGCGGATGAAATCTGAACTCGAAAAGCAATCCTAAATTCAAAACCTACCCTATGGCTGCGGGCGGGGAAACTCACTCGGAGAACGGAAGTTCTCCACCGGTTCGTTTGCCAAAGCCTTGTGCATAAAATCTCGCCAAATCGGAGCCACAAAACTACCTCCAGTTACCCCCCTAGCTAGAGGTCTATAATCATCATTTCCCACCCAAACCGCTACAGACAATTGGGGCACATAACCCACAAACCAAATATCACGCTCCGAAGTCGTCGTTCCCGTTTTACCGGCTGCTGGGCGACCCAATCTCGCAGAAGTCGCCGTTCCTCGGCTAATCACCCCTTGCAAGCTACTGTTGAGAGAAGCCACCGCCCAAGGATCGAGAATTAGCTTCGGTTTAGGAGTATTATCCAATAAAACATTGCCATGGCTATCAATCACTTGGGCAATAAACGTTGGTTGTGAATGCCAACCATTATTCGCAAACGTCGCAAACGCTCCCGCCATTTCCAGAGGCGTTAAATCAACCGATCCCAAAGGCAACGAAATTACCGGGTCCATAGGACTTTTAATCCCTAAATTGCGAACCACTTCCACCACCTTATTCAGACCCACTTCTTGGCCAATTTTAACCGCAGGCACATTTAAAGACACTTCCAGAGCTTTACGCAAACTCACCGGCCCCGAAAAACTTCCCCCATAGTTTTGGGGAGAATAATAGCCACTACCATCTCGATATCTTACCGGCGAATCATTAATCACTGAATCTGGGGTAAACCTGCCACTAGCAAACGCCGCATAGTAAACAAACGGTTTAAACGAAGAACCCGGTTGTCGTTGAGCTTGTACCGCTCGGTTATATTGACTGGTTTCATAATCAAATCCTCCCACCATCGCCTTCACAAAGTGGGTGCGGGGATCAACCGCCACCAGCGCCAATTGTCCATTATCGTAATCGTAATAGACCCCTTGGTTATACAGGCGAGTATGCCAATCCTTAACCGTTTGCTCCGCCAGTCGTTGTAGCCTCAGATCAATCGTGGTTTGAATCCTTAAACCCCCCTTAACCACCATATCCCGACCAAAGCGCTCTGAGAGTTCTTGAATCACCGCCTCCGTCAGATAGGGCACTTTACTTTGACCAAACGAAGTCACCCGGCCCACCAATAACGGCTGTTCCTTCGCTTCCTTCTCTTCTTCAGCCGTAATCCAATTCAATTCTCGCATCCGACCCAAAACGATCGCCTGCTGACGTTTGGCTAACTTATAATCCACAAAAGGACTCAAACTCTCTGGCGCTTGAATCAAACCCGCCATCATTGCCCCCTCTGCCAATGTTAGATCCGCAGCAGACTTAGCAAAATAACTCTGGGCCGCCGTCTCCACCCCATAGGTATTATGGCCCCAGTACACCTGATTCAAATACAGCTCTAAAATCTCATCTTTAGTCAGAATTTGCTCCAAGCGCATGGCCAAAACCGCTTCAGCAACCTTCCGACTCAATTGCCGCTCTGGAGACAGAAACAGGTTTTTCACCAACTGCATCGTAATCGTGGAAGCACCCTCTCGAATCCCTCCCTTCTCAATATTGGCCAACAGCGCCCGACCCACACTACTCGGATTAATCCCATTATGTTGATAAAAGTGGGAATCCTCGATCGCCAGCACTGCCATTTTCAACTCAGGCGAAATCCGCTCTAGGGGGACAACTTCCCGGTTCGCCTCATCGTGGATACGGGTAAGCAGCTCGCCATTAATATCATAGATATAACTGGTTTCCGTCGGCATATAGCTTCTGAGGCTGCGGACATCCGGCAAATTCCGAAAACTTAAGGCCAAACCCACCAGTCCTCCAGCAAAGATAGAACTGGTGAGCATCATCACTCCCAGAATCGTACCCCCCGCTACTTTGCCCACACCTTGGACAAATTGAAGGGCAGGGGTTATAGATTTCGATGGCTTACGACTGATAGTATTAGACGACACGGTGATTTAACTTCCTCAGCTCGAACAAATGGATAGGGATAAGAACCAGACCTTGAATCTTAGGGATGGATGAACGGGGACTGACCCATAGTTTAACCTTTACCTGCGATAAGTGTTAACAGTTATTACAGAGATTAGCAAAATATTGATGTATTATAGACCTTCTGATCCCATGACAAGTCTTAACTCAACCTGGAATTGGCTTCATCGCGGTGTTAGTGAAATTTTCCCCGATCGCCCCGATAGCGACGATCCTGATGAAAACCTACAACGGCGCATTGAGCTGTCCGGACAACCCTTAAGGGTGAAATTGGGCATCGACCCCACCGGAACCGATTTACATTTGGGCCACAGTATTGCCGTGCGGAAACTCCGCGCCTTTCAAGATGCTGGCCATACGGCAGTCCTGATTATTGGGGATTTTACCGCTCAAATTGGCGACCCCACCGGCAAATCGGAAGTACGTCGTCAACTCACAGCCGAACAGGTGCAGGAAAACGCCCAAACCTATTTGGATCAACTGCGCCCTATTCTCGATTTTGATACTCCAGGGCGCTTAGAAATTCGCTATAACTCGGAATGGTTAGCCCAGTTGGATCTCAAAGAAATTTTGGGCTTGTTGGCTACAATGACCGTGGGTCAAATGTTGGCCAAAGAAGGATTTGCCGATCGCTACAGCCAAGAAAATCCCATTTATCTCCATGAGTTTCTGTATCCCCTGATGCAAGGCTATGATTCTGTGGCAGTCAAGGCTGATGTGGAGTTGGGAGGCACTGACCAAAAGTTTAATATTGCCGTGGGTCGAGATTTACAGCGCCATTTTGGACTGACTCCCCAGTTTGGGTTACTCGTGCCGATTTTGTTGGGGACGGATGGAGCGCAGAAGATGTCGAAGTCCTTGGGCAATTATGTGGGGCTGTGGGAAAATGCGGTGACGATGTACTCTAAGTTGGAGAAAACTCCGGATGCAATTATTCAGGATTATGTGGAGTTGCTGACTAATCTGACTTGGGAGGAGTTACCGGAAAATCCCAGAGAGCGACAAAAGAGTTTAGCTCTGGATGTGGTGACCCAGTATAAGGGCAAAGATGCCGCATTGGAGGCGCAAAAGGCAGCTTTGAGTCAAGGGGAAGCGGGGAGTATTCCGGAGTTTAGTTTGCAGGATGTGCAATTTCCGGCCAAGTTCTTTTACATTGTCAGCGCGGCTGGACTCTCGAAAGGGTCTTCGGAGGCTCGGCGCTTGATTCAAGGGGGCGGGGTAAAATTAGCGGGGGAAAAGGTGAGCGACCCCAATTTAGTGTTTGAACGGGCTGATGACATGGTTGGGCAGGTCTTGCAGGTAGGTAAGAATAAGTTTGCCCGTTTGGTGAAGTAAGGGGGGAGAAATCATGATTGCCGCAGACCGGATTATTGTACCGTTGGATGTTTCGAGTGGGGAGGAGGCGATCGCCCTTTTGGATCGATTGCCCGATGTGCAGTTCTGGAAAGTGGGCCTAGAATTATTTGTCAGCACCGGCCCCAGCATCCTCGACGAACTCAAACAACGGCAAAAGCGCATTTTTCTCGACCTCAAATTCCATGATATCCCCAACACTATGGCCGGAGCTTGTCGAGCCGCCGGACGCTATGGGGTGGACTTGCTGACTGTTCATGGAGTAGCCGGTCGAACGGCCTTGCAGCGTGCCCTAGAAGCCTCTAGAGCAGGGGCAGACTCGGCGGGATTATCCCCCCCGAATTTGTTGGCGATTACCCTGCTCACGAGCCTTAATTCGCGGGATTTAGCCTTCGATCTCAAAGTGCCCGTGGAACTGCCCGAATATGCCCTACAGATGGCTCTACTCGCCCAGGAATCGGGCATTCAGGGGGCGGTCTGTTCTCCCCAGGAAGCCGCCCAACTGCGGCGCGTCTGTGGGGATGAATTTCTGTTGGTCTGTCCGGGAGTGCGCCCGACTTGGGCGGAGGGGGGAGACCAGCGCCGGGTGATGACTCCCCAAGAGGCGCTTCAAGCGGGGGCCAGTTATTTAGTCATTGGCCGACCGATTACAGCGGCCGCCGATCCCCAAGGGGCCTGGAAGCGGATTAATGACGAGTTGGCAGGTTAAATCTGATGGTGTTCCTCTGGGAATTAGCCCTCGGACAACCTGGGGTTACTTATGAGGGTTCAGAAGTCCGGGTTGTTTCCATTCAGAGCTGCGGGGAGGATTTTGAGCAGTTGATTGAGGAGATGGTGCGAGATTTTCCCGGTTATGCCAATCGATCGCTTCAGCGTCACCGCGATCGCTTCACACCCTATCCTATACCCTCAGTGATTACAGTGGGAAAACCCGACTTTGACCCTCTCCCCCTTCCCTTTGGGGAAGAAATTCCGGAAAATTCCCGCCAAGTCTTTCTCACCTCCTTAGAGCGCGTCTATCAAGGACTAACCATTGTCGATCGCGAGGTTTATTATTGGCTATTTTTGACTGAAACTGACCAGGGATGGGAATTAGTCTTGCTGTTGTCTGCCATGACGGAGGGGGAGCGGTTGGTTCGTTTACCAGAGCATCGAGAAGCGGCCATTTCTGAAGCGGTTCGGCTTTGGTTGCGAGACGATCGGTTTAATCGTTGAATGAATCGTTGAATGAATCGTTGAAAGGTGCGATCGCAGGTTAGAGACACCACAGAGAAACGAAGGACACACAAAAGGCACAAAGAACAGCGCCCTCTGTTTCTCTGTGGTAAACATTATCCAATACCTGGATGTTTAAGCTGGAGCTTCTACAGTCAAAACTTGACAGCCTTTTAACCCTAAATCAGGTTGTTGGCGATAGGCTTCTAATGGCTCCATAACGGTAACGGTAAAATTCGTTCCGACTTGATAGAGATAATCCACCTCTGGATCGTAGTTTAAGCCTACGCGCAAGTTAGAAAAATCATCTTCACACAATTCAAAACCAAAGCGAACAATAATTTGGGCGACGAGACATTCAGGAGTATGAACTGTTTCCCCCATGGTGTCGCGCTCTTGTGTAAAGGTATCTAAAAATCGTTGCAATTTGGGTAAAACTTTCTTAGGATTGCCATTGCGACTGGCGTAGACAATTACCGGGTTACCTTCAACGATGAAGTGACAGGAGACAGCCATAGATTTACAGTGATCTAGTGTTTAAGTCCGATCCGATCATATGCCGGCCTGGGTCATTTTGCTTGACCCAATTCTGAATCGGTACTTGAACATCCCCGATCGCCACTGCACAGATAGAGGGTTTCTCGCTGTCCAAACCACTGATACCGATGGTCGCGGATTTGTTCATAGAGGCGATCGCCTACCGCCTTAACCCCTGGTATCCCCCGATAAACCCCGATCAGCGCCTCACCTCCAGGAAGTAAGCGACTGATTTCTTCGGCTGCTTCGCTCCCTTGCCATCGATTTTGGGGATGTTCCCTATCGATTAAAATCATCCCTAACTCACAGTCTTGGGCCGTAATTCCCCATTTTACCAAAGCTTCTAGGTCTTGCATGGGGCTATAGCTAAACCGTTGCCCTTGGTCAAACCAGGCCAGGCCCTGAACCAAAGAGGAGCATAAATTACAGTTTCCATCGTAAATAATTTGATATTGCATTATTTAATCCCTATCGAAAACAATTTCCTAACCCGGAGGTGGCGAGTTGTAAGAGAGTTGAAAAGGGGTTAGGAAATTCTAGATCGAGTCAGAGCATTTGACCTGCTCTTCTAACTGTCTGGGTTAGAAGGGGGGAGACAAATCAAATTATCATCTAAGGTAATAATCAGCCCTTTCGAGCGCAACTTACCCATTAAGCGAGTTACCGTTACCCTCGTTGAACCAATGGCGCTACCAATTTGGGCATGAGTCAACGTCCAGGGCAAATAATATCCCTGTTCGCACACTTCGCCATACTCTTCGATCAATAGGGTCAAAAAGCCCAACAGCCGATCGATCGTGCGCCGTTGGCCCATGGTTCCCAACCACAAGAGTTTACGCTGATTTTGATAACGGAAGGCTTCCATCACTTCACGGCGGAAATGGGGCCAGTTATCTAAATCATGCCAATACATCCACAAAACCGTGGTTTTATCCACATGGGCATAACTGGAAATGGTAAACGGAGATTGGGAGACAATTTCAAAGGGTTGACCTGCTCCCACAAATCCTAAAAAGGATTCATCGGGACTGAGATTATCGGGATCGTTGTTAGCGCTTAAGCGAGCGACTAAACTAGGAGTTTTAGTCGAAGCACTAATTTGGGCACTGACGAGTCGAACGGAACCGCGCTGTACCAGATAGAGCAAGCCCGGACGGACAGGAATTTTATCATCCTTGTTAAAGGTGCGGGTGCGATAGTGGTCTTGGGCCCAGTCGATAATTCGCTGCCAGGTCAAAAACGGACGAGAGGTTGAAGATTCGGATTCTGGAGACACTGAAAACATAGGTTAGAAATTGTGAAAGAATAACAAAGACAACCAGTGAATTGTTGCTAGATTCCAGGATACCCTTTTTCTAGTAAAAATGGTCACTGATAGCCGAAGGCTATTGTTTCTGTTATTAGCCCTCTAGTGTATCATGACAGTAGCAAAAACTACTCTTTCATGATCAAAACCTTATCGATGTAATAAAAATGTATGGTGATTATTGATAATTCGTCATTGAGTCACTGGGTGATGGTAGCATTGCTGATTGGCTTTGCGATCGCCCACAGTGGGCTGGCAAGCCTGAGACCTTGGGGAGAAAAGAAGATCGGCGCAAGACTCTACCGAGTAGGTTTTGCCTTAGTGAGCATCCCCTTTGCCGTCGTGTTGGTTATTTACTTTTTTAATCATCGCTATGACGGAATTCAATTGTGGCAAGTGCAGGGAGTTCCGGGAGTGCGATCGCTGGTTTGGGTGTTGTCAGCTATTTCGTTCCTGTTTTTATATCCAGCTACCTTTAACTTATTAGAAATCGCGGCGATCGCCAAACCAGAAGTTCATCTCTACGAAACCGGAATTATCCGCATCACCCGACATCCGCAAATGGTGGGTCAAGTGATCTGGTGTATTGCCCATACCCTCTGGCTCGGCACAAGCTTTACCCTCCTCACCTCCATCGGCCTCATTCTTCATCATCTCTTTGCCGTCTGGAATGGCGATCGCCGCATGTACAACCGTTATGGCGACGCTTTCCTCAAGGCCAAAGAGCGCACCTCGGTGATGCCATTTGTGGCGATCGTTCAAGGTCGCCAAACCCTAGAACTCCAAGAATTTCTCCGTCCCGCTTACCTCGGCGTACTTCTCTTTATTGGCCTCCTCTGGTGGGCCCATCCTTGGCTCATGCAAGCCACCCTCAAGGTTCCCATTTGAGAGGGAGTGGAACGAATTTCCCCATTCCCTATTCCCCATTCCCTATTCCCCATTCCCCATTCCCTATTCCCCCAAACTAGGTTGCTCAATCCAGCCCAAATGGGTGTAGCATGATCCCAAGAGCAAGTATAAGAAATACAGATACCAAGAACGGCATAATTATGGTGGTACAAATCAGTGAACGCGCCTTTAATCACGAAGTCCTTGATGCTCAAACCCCGGTATTAGTCAATTTTTGGGCCCCCTGGTGTGGAATTTGTCGGCTTCTAAATCCAGTTTTAAGCCGCTTCCAAACCGAATGGGGACAAACCCTTAAAGTGGTTTCCATTAATGCCGATCAAAGCCTCAAACTTGCCAACGCCTACCGACTGCGAACCTTACCCACAGTCATTCTGTTTAATCAAGGGCGAGTGCAAAATCGGATTGAAGGCTTCCATAGTGCAGAAGACTTATACCGACAACTGGAAGTCAGTTGTCAAAGTTTATCTGGGACAAAAACAGCAGATGCGATCGATCTCGAAACCAGTCGCTAACTGGATACAGAGACATTGGGACTTAATTAATTCTCTCTTCTGAATGCCTAAAAGATATGCCCAACCGAAAGGCGTATCTTTTTTATCAAAAATTACTTCCCTCTTGCTATTCCTTATTCCTTTGACCGGCAATAACCCAGTGCCAAAGGGGGTGACTTTCCCCCTGTTGGCGAATGCGACAGACCTTACGCTCTAACCCTTTCTGGTAAGGGTGTGGAAAGCCGACGAGAATATTCCGACTTTGCCAGACTAAAACGGCAGTGGTTAAACCCATACTGCTGGAAAAGCCGATCGCCGCTAGAGGATGAAAGTATAAGCTATAGTACAGTCCAGACCAGGTAAAATGGTCAAATAGGAGGGATAGGGGCGATCGCATGACCCACAAACTAGGAAACCCCAAAACCAACCACCATAAGACCACTACAAACCACCGTCCCCCAACCAACAGCCGATGATAGCGCAGGACTTGCGCCTGAAACTGGGGATCGAGTTCAATTTGGGTATCTGGGGAAGTCAAGTCAATTAAAATGGGTAATGGATAATTGGCATAGGGGCGAGTCTACCCATCTTTTTGTCTTTCTACTCCTATCGTTGTGAACCCGCCTTTACAAACCGGTAAGAAGACCAAAAACTGGGTATAACCCGACCCTTGTCTCTACATTTTATATCAAATCTAGAAAACGAGGCTAAGTGATAGATCTCCCAAACTCCCTTAATAAGCAGGTGCGAGAAAGGCTATATTCAAAATCGATTCCTAACTGTATGCCAAAATGGATTTACTGCGATCGCTCCCGATAGGTCTCTATCTCGAAAACCCCACCACCTGGTTACATCAACTCGATCCCAGAGTCAAACTGATCTGGTTAATCAGTTTTCTGGCGATCCCCGTCCTGGCAAGTACCCCCTTTCGTCTGATCCTGGTGGGTTGCCTGATTGCTATTACCCTCACCACATCTATCCCCTTGCGGGTGCTAAAGCAACAACTGGGATGGTTGTTGATGCTCGGAAGTCTGATCGTCGTTATTACTATTGTGGCTCCTGATGGGTTAACGGTGGTTCATCAACCCCGGTTACCGGTTGTGGAGGATACTTTAGCGCAACCGACATCCTATCGCTATACCCTACTCACGCTTAATCTGGGGTTTAGCCAGTTAACGATTACTCGCTTATCTTTAGATCTGGGCTTACGTTTAGGAAGTTTGATTTTTACCGTTATTTATAGTACCGGACTTTTTCTGCTCACGACTGCGCCCGAAGAGGTGACGGCGGCGCTAGAAACGTGGATGTCTCCTCTGAAACGGTGGGGTGTGCCAGTGACAGAAATAACTTTAACTCTGACGCTTTCCCTGCGGTTTATTGCTTTAGTTCTGGAAGAGGTGCAAAATTTAATTCGCTCGATTAATACTCGCGCCATTAACTGGAAGAAGTTGGGCTTAAAACGCTCATCCCAAGTCTGGTTACTGGTGGTGGAGCGACTGCTGGAAAATTTGCTACTCAGAGCTGCTCAAATTGCCAGCGCTATGGAGGTTAGAGGCTTTACCCAACCGAATCAGCATAAAGTGGAATGGTATCAGTTTCAATGGCGGCGATCGGATGGAGCGGCTCTGATCGCTTTAGTCAGCTTATGGTGTGTTCGTCTGGTCTGGGGACAAATGAGTTAGGGAATGGGGAATGGGGTAAAATCCGCTCTTGCCTCCTCCTCCCTTAAGTGACCATCTTTTGGTAGAGTAAGGTAGACTTGCACAAAATAATAGACTATGGAATTTGAACACCCATCAAAGTCCATAGGCGTTGAGTCACCCATGGAATCTTAGGCGGTTCGCAAGGGTAGGGTTGATTTTAGGTGAAACGAATTGAGGCAGTCATTATTTGGGTCAAGTCAGTCTGCTTCATTTCATATCCTGTTCCCAGGATGCCAAAAAATGCCTCTCCTTTTGTTCAATGCGAACAGTTTAAGCCGTTATCCCCATTTTTTTCACCCCAGTGTTAATGTGAATGTCTGGCGAAACTTATCTGAGTCATCCTACATTTGGTTTATTGTTTAGGGTTTGCGTGATCGAGGATCGCAAAGAACTCTTTACTACGTTATATGCCCAACGGTTATTTTTTGTCGTTATTACTAGCCCCCAGGGACTTCAATTTGAGTCGGTAACACGAGGAGAAGCTCGGATACTGTTAGAAAATCGTCTGCGATCGCTGCGGCGCGAAGGTAAGCTCTCCTTGTATGATGAGTTAATGGCGGTTCATAAACGAACGTTCCAATGACTGATGTACAGAACTCTATGGCGGATCGGATTGCACAAATTCGCTCAACGCTTCCGGATCGGGTGCGTCTGATCGCGGTGAGCAAAACGGTGAGCAGCGATCGCATTCGGGAAGCTTATGCTGCCGGAATCCGGGATTTTGGCGAAAATCGCATTCAAGAGAGTCTCCAGAAACAGGAAGAACTGAAGGACTTAACGGATATTACCTGGCACTTCATCGGCCATCTACAGGGTAACAAGGCGAAAAAGGCGATCGCAAATTTTCAATGGATTCATTCGGTGGACTCCCTAAAACTCGCCCAACAGCTCAATGAATTAGCCCAAAGCTTAGAGAGAAAGCCGAAAATTTGTCTGCAAGTGAAAATCGCCCCCGATCCACAAAAATTTGGCTGGAGTGTCCCGGAACTGCTCCATGACTTACGGGTTCTCGATGGCTGCGATCGCTTGGAGATCCAAGGCTTGATGTGTATTCCTCCCTTGGGATTAAATCCAGAGCAGATTTATGAAATTTTCCGACAAACCGCAGAATTAGCTGATAAAATTAAACAGCAAGATTGGTCAAATCTTCAAATGCACCACCTCTCCATGGGCATGTCAGCCGATTATCCCCTGGCAGTCCAAGCAGGAGCAACCCTGATCCGTTTGGGAACGACCCTCTTTGGGCAACGACATCCCTAGAAAATCTCAATATCTACACAGTAGTAATTCAGCCTCATTCAACCCATTGTCAGCATTCTCTCATCTTCATGGACAGCTCTGTAACCTCTGAATATCGGATCTTTGCTCAGACTCTGGATGCAAAGGAGTGTAGAGTGGGGAAAATTCTAGGGAGCGCTCCAGAAGCGATCGCCGACTGTGGAAAAGTCACCGAATTCTGTGGAAAGAAGCGGACTAGAGCCATCAATTTACAATTGATGCAAGAAAAAGGAAGCTTTCTTGCTAGACTGCATGGTGGGTCATTGAAGATCTTAGTACCAGGCTAAGGAGGTTTGATAAACCATGAATGTATTTTCCAAACTTAGAGACTTTGTAGGTCTGAATGAGCCTGTATATGATTACGGGTATGATGATGAGTTAGATGCTCAAGAGTATCAGAACATCTATAAAGAAGACAATCCCCAACCCGAAGTCGAGGAAGTACCTCAACCGAGAAGACGGTTGCGGGAACGCCCAGAAATGGGCATCGATCCATCAACACCAGGAGCAGCACCGATGAACAATGTGATTGGGATGCCTGGAGCAGCCAATTCTATGTCCGAAGTGGTGGTTATGGAACCCCGCTCATTTGAAGAAATGCCCCAGGCGATCCAAGCTTTGCGGGAGCGAAAATCAGTGGTCTTGAATTTGACGATGATGGACCCCGATCAGGCCCAGCGTGCCGTGGATTTCGTGGCGGGCGGAACCTATGCGATCGATGGTCACCAGGAACGAATTGGTGAGAGCATTTTCTTGTTCACACCAAGCTGTGTGAGTGTGAAAACTCAGATTGGTGGAAGCCAAAATAATCCCCAGTCTCAAGTCCGTCCGGTTCGTCCGACCGGATCTTCCCCTGCTCCAAGTTGGACGGATAACCCTGCTCAAATGGCCTAGGATTAAGAGTCCAAGGCTGTCCTTATGAGGTAGGTTGGGGGCAAGCATTCGTGCAGTAAACCTAAACCTACTCTTTTTCTTTTTTAAAAGGAAATGGGCAACAGGCGATTGCTATTGTGGTTAACAATATAAGAATTATGGTGCAACTGGGTATAATTGGCGGCGGGGTAATGGCAGAGGCGATTTTATCCCGGATTCTGGCAGAAAAAATTTATATCGGCAGTCAGGTGCTGGTGAGCGAACCGAGGTTAGAGCGCCGTCAGGAGTTGGTGGATCGCTATGGTGTCCAGGTGACGGGGAATAACTGGGACGTAACTGAAGCAACGGAGATGGTACTGTTGGCGATTAAACCTCAAGTGTTTGACAAAATTGCTACGGAGTTAGCTGGGGTGAAGTTGCCGTTGCTGGTTTCGATTTTGGCTGGAGTTCCCATTAGCAAGCTGGAAGCAGGGTTTCCGGATCAAGGTATCATTCGGGTCATGCCCAATGCTCCGGCCATCGTAGGCGCGGGAATGAGCGCGATCGCCTCCGGTTCCCATACGACTCCCGCTCAATTAGCCCAGGCCAAAACCCTGTTATCGGCTGTGGGAGAGGTGGTAGAAGTGCCCGAAAGCATGATGGATGCGGTAACTGGGGTTTCTGGTTCCGGGCCGGCGTTTGTGGCTTTGACCATTGAGGCCTTATCTGATGGTGGGGTAGCGGCAGGACTGCCGAGGGCGATCGCCACCCAACTAGCTGTACAAACGGTTTTGGGAACAGCCCAGATGATCCAAGAAACCGGTCTACATCCGGGAGAACTCAAGGATCGAGTCACCAGTCCGGGAGGAACCACGATCGCCGGAGTACGGCAATTAGAATTAGGCGGCCTGCGATCGGCTTTAATGGAGGCAGTTTTAGCCGCCTACGAGCGCTCCCAAGACTTGGGACGGGGATAAATAAAACCCCTATGATTACCAATCCTTAATCGATCTACTTGGGGTCTTTTCCTGCCCACCCTACGATGGTTCATTGATTAGTCTTGTTGGCTGGTGAACTCACGAGCGCCGACTAGGGAGAGGGCGATCGCCATAATGATCAGCGCTGGGATAGAATACCAGGGAAACTGAGCCATATCATAGGCAGCCGATCGCAAGCCTAAAGTAGTATAGGTCAGGGGCAGAAAGTAGACAATCCCTTTCAGAACGGTTGGCAACGTAGAGGGATCGAAAAATGTACCGCCTAAAAAGGACATGGGAATAATCAGAAAGTTGTTGTAAAGTCCCACGGTTTCCAAGGATTTGACCTGTAAGCCGACTAATACCCCTAAGCCAGCAAAAACGGCGCAATTGAGGATAATCAGCAGTAAAAATAACGGATTCAAGAAACTCCACGCCTTACCTGTAAACAGCACAGCCACTAAAATCACTGATCCGGAAGTCATTAAACCGCGCACGACTCCCGCCAGCATTTTCCCCAAATATAACGCCAAGGGGTGAACCGGCATCAGCAACATTTCCTCAAAGTTTTTCGTATACAGCCGTTCGCCACAAATGGAAAACACCGTTCCGGCAAAACTAATGGTCATCGAAGAGAGGGCCACCATTCCCGGTAGAATAAACTCCAGATAAGTATCGCCCACTGGGGGAGTCATGGCTCGGTCGAGGGTGGAACCGAGTCCGAGACCAAAAGCTAGGATATAGATGAGGGGAGAGACTAAGCCAGAAGCTGCTACCGGTGCAAGTCTGACGCGCAAATCTAGCCATTCTCCCCATAAAATGGTCATGCTATCGGCCCAAAGGGTAGACAGTTCGGAGAAGGGGAGAGAAGGACGAGACAAGGAATTAAGAGAAGCCACGGCTAGTTAGGGAGCGATCGCAACAGAGTTAATAAATCTTAATATATCACTCTATGTTGGTAATTGGTCTGGTAATATCAACGCCGGAAAAACAACCTCACTGGAAACCCCTATGATTTAAATTCCCTTAAACCTATGGACAATCGTCAGCGAATTCAAAACATGGCCGATCGCGCCATCGAGAACAAGACCCCCTATGGTTGGTTTGAACCCCTGTATCAACAAGCGAACCAGCAAGAAGACCAGATCCCCTGGGCGAAATTAAAGCCCCATCCTCTGCTGTCAAGTTGGCTACAAAAAGATTCCAGAGTCGGAACGGGTAAAACCGCTCTAGTCGTCGGTTGTGGCTTAGGGGATGATGCCGAAGCGTTAGCGGCTCAGGGATTTACTGTCACTGCTTTTGATGTTTCCGAAACGGCGATCGCCTGGTGCAAGCAGCGATTTCCCCAATCTCAGGTCACCTATCAGGTAGCCGATGTATTCGCACCCCCGGAAAATTGGCATCAGGCTTTTGATGTGGTCTTTGAATGCTATACGATTCAAGCCTTACCGGTGGCGATCAGATCGCAAACCATGGAGGCGATCGCCAGCTTCGTCACTCCAGACGGTACACTGCTGCTCATCACCCGACTTCGAGCCACCGAAACTGAACCCGATGGCCCCCCTTGGCCCCTCTCTTGGTCAGAATTAGCCCACTTTCAGGCGATCGGCTTCCAGGAAGTCCAACGAGAAACCCTAGAGCAGCAACCCAACACTCTGCTGGCGATCGAATATCATCGCTGATACAGCAGTTTGCTCTGTTATGGAATACAGGGTTGAACGCTCAAAACCTTTTGCAACAAGACTTTTGCCTCTTGCCTTTTGCCTAGCGCGAAGCGCTGTATCATTGAACCCCATTCCCATGAAAATCGTTTCCCTCAAAATCAAAAACTATCGCGTCTTTCAAAATATAGAATTTAACAACATACCGCCCTTTTGCGTCATTATTGGCGCAAACGGCACAGGTAAATCAACCCTCTTCGACATCTTTGGATTTCTCCGAGATGCCCTCAAAAACAATATCCGGCAAGCTCTTCAAATCCGAGGCGGTTACCGAGAAGTCGTCACCAGGGGTCACGAACAACAAGACATCACCCTAGAACTTCAATTTCGGATTAAAATTGTAGAGACCGAGCGACTGGTTACCTATATTCTCGTCTTTGGAGAAGAGCAAAAACGTCCCGTCATCAAACGAGAAATTTTACGGTATAAACGGGGAGAACATGGAAAACCCTTTCATTTTCTAGACTTTCAACAAGGCCAAGGCTATGCCATCACCAACGAAGAAGACTTTAGTCAACCTGACGAACAACTGCAAAGGGAACAACAACAACTAGAATCCAATGATATTTTAGCCATCAAAGGACTCGGACAATTTCAACGCTTTAAAGCCGCCAGTGCCTTCCGTTCCTTGATTGAAAATTGGCATGTTTCTGACTTTCATATTAGTGAAGCTAGAGGCAGCAAAGATGCCCTGTATGCAGAACACCTTTCTCCCACAGGCGATAACATGGCCAGTGTTGCCCAATATATCCATCAAAATTATCCCGATATTTTTGAGACCATACTGACTAAAATGAAAGAGAGAGTACCCGGTATTTCTCAAGTAGAAGCCAAGGAAACTGAAGATGGGCGCTTAATTCTCAAATTTCAAGATCAAGCCTTCAAAGATCCCTTCATTGATCGCTATGTTTCCGACGGTACAATGAAAATGTTTGCCTATCTGATTCTCCTCTTCGATCCCAAACCTCACCCCTTACTCTGTGTTGAAGAACCTGAAAATCAGCTTTATCCTACCTTATTAAAACAACTAGCTGAAGAATTTGCCAGCTATGCTCATCGAGGGGGACAAGTCTTTATTTCCACCCATTCCCCAGACTTCTTAAATGCCGTTCCCTTAGACAGTATCTTTTGGCTTAGTAAAGTAGAAGGCATGACGAAAATACATAAAGCACAGGATCATGAAATGCTCAGAAATTTAGTCGCAGCCGGAGACTTACCAGGTTACTTATGGAATCAAGGCTGGTTTGAAGGAGCTGCCCCCTAATGAGTTATGACCTAATTTTTTTACTCGAAGAACCTTCGATGAAAGATGTTTTAGAATTAATTTTACCGCAAATATTTGAGCCGAGCAAAACCTATAAATGTATTCCTCACCAAGGTAAGCAAGATTTAGCTAAATCTATTCCGATTAAAATTAAAGCATTATTCCCTAGCGCAAAGCGCTCAATTACTCATGCCTCAACCCTACCTCATTGTTAACAACAAAACCCTCTTTCTCAAAGACACCTCTCCCAATTCCACCCTATTGGAATATCTGCGCCAAAATGGATTTGTGGGCACTAAAGAAGGGTGTGGCGATGGGGACTGTGGCGCTTGTACTGTTGCCATCCTTGCCCAAAATCAAGAGGGAAAACCCCAATATGAAGCCATTAATAGTTGCATTGTGCCCCTCGGTGCAGTCATTGGGCGCGAAATTATTACCGTAGAAGGTATTGCTGGGGATACTCTGCATCCCGTGCAACAAGCGATGGTGGAAACGGGCGGCTCCCAATGCGGCTATTGCACCCCAGGCTTTATCATGAGTATGTTTTGTGCCTATTATCAGGGAACGGTCGATGATGTCTGTATTGAGGGTAATCTTTGTCGCTGTACCGGCTATCTGCCCATCCGTCGCGCTGCTCAACAAGTGACGGGAGCCAGTGATATTGAGGATCAATTTACCGAAAAACTAGAGAGTGCCTCTAGGATAATGATAGGGTGCGAATATGGGGAAGAGGGCGATCGCTTCCATCGTCCCACCAGCCTACCGCAACTCCTGCACCTCCTCCAACAACATCCCAACGCCACCCTCATCGCTGGAGCAACCGACATCGGACTCCACCTCAGTCACCACAGCCAACACTTTCCCCTGCTCATCTCCCTCGAAGCCATCCCCCAACTGCAAACCCTGCACATCACCCCTGAAAGCGTCGAAATCGGCGCAGCTCTTCCCCTGAGCCATGTTCAAACCCAACTTCAAGGCATCTTTCCCAGTCTCGACACCATGCTCTCCTGGTTCGCCGCCCGCCAAATCCGCAACCGTGCTACCATCGGCGGTAACCTCCAAACCGCCTCACCCATCGGAGACCTCTCCCCCGTCCTCCTCTCCCTCGATGCCACCCTCACCCTTGCCAGTGCCCAAGGAGAAAGAATCCTTCCCCTCTGCCACTTTTTCCAAAATTATCGCCAAACCGCCCTTCAACCGGCAGAAATCATCCGCTCCATCTCCATTCCCAGAACCCTACCCCCCAAATCTGTTCGCCGTCTCAGTCAGTCCTATAAAATCGGCAAACGGGGAACCGATGATATCAGCATTGTTGCCGCCGCTTTTACCATCGACTTAGACCAAAATCACCACATTATTCAAGCCAGACTCGCCTATGGAGGAGTCGCCCCCATCCCCATCCGTGCCACCGCAGTCGAGGAAATGCTCATCGGCAAACCCTGGAATTTAGACACGATTCTAGAAATGAAACCCATCTTACACCAAACCTTTACCCCCCTAACCGACCTCCGCGCCAGCGCCGAATATCGTCAACTCCTCGTTGCCAATTTATTCGAGAAGTTTTTCCATCAGATGATATCAAGTCCGTTGGATCAGTTATAGTATGTCATTGCGAATGGAGCGGAGCGGAATGAAGCAATCTCAACACTCTCCGAAGCTTGGCGATTGCTTCCCTCCGGTCGCAATGACAAGTCTTTAAAAGGATTTGATATTACAAATTCTACAAGTAGACCCTGCCCACCTTAATGCTATAGCTTGGCTGTTGTTGGGTTTCGTCTCTCACCCCAACCTACACTTTTACTATCGCTTTTTATAAACTGCAAAGCGATCGCTCTTTCCAGTGCTGACCTGTTGGAACTCAAACCCCGCCTTATCAAACATGCGCTGATAAGCATCTTGTTTTAAATAGGTAATCTGATGCCGATCTTGGGCTAGAATTTCTTCATCTTTCTTAAAGTAATAGGTTTTGTGAATGATACGATAATCTACCGTATCTTCTACTTCCTCAACTGCCTGAGCATAGACAATTCCTGACGATAGGAGTTTGTCAAACGTTTCATGGGGTTGTTGCACATTGAGCAAGAACAATCCTCCTTCCTCCAAGTGGCGAGCCACATTAATCAGTCCGGGAAGATTGGCCTCAAACTTGGGAATCAGGCTTCCCACTTCCCAGGGATTATCCCCCAAATCATAGCTCACCCATACCCCTCCATTGGATATAGCCACCTCGAATGTTGCATCTAAATCCATGGTTACCACATCCGCTTCAACCAATTTAGCGCGATCGCCCAATCGTTTTTTTGCAATTTCCAGCATTGATGCAGTAAAGTCAACGCCCGTAAACTGACAAGTGGGATCGACCTTAAGATACTCTTCTACCAACAGTCCTGTCCCTACACCCAACTCGATAATATTGCGACCCTGACCAACAATTGAGTAAACTTCTTCCGCCAGACTTTTAAAGTTATAATACCCAGAAGTGATCCACTGATCGTAATATTCAGTAATCTTTGTATACTGATTATCCATTGTTTTTGGCCATACCATTTTATCATCAGTCTCGGTCAGACTATCATAATTTATTCATTCATATCTAATTTACAGCGATCGGTTATGAAAGTTAACAAACACAAAACCCACGAAAGCGCCCCCCATCACGTTACTGGAAACGCCACCTATACCGACGATCTGCGCCCACCCAGAGATCTACTGCACTTATTTCCCGTTCTCTCCTCCCATGCCAGAGCCAAAATTAATCAGATTGACTATTCCCTTGCCCAACAAGTCCCCGGAGTTATCACTGTAATCACCCCTGAAGATATTCCCGGCATCAACAACACCGGCATTATCAGCTTAGACGAAATTCTCCTACCCAGCGATGAAATTCACTATCACGGCCAACCCATTGTTTGGATAGTCGCAGAAACAGAAAGCGCTGCACGAGAAGGAGCTAAAAAAGTTAACATCGATTATACTCCTCTTAACTCAATTTTAACGATACAACAGGCGATTGAGCGTGACAGTTTTCAAGGAGAACCCCAAAGAATTCGGCGCGGTAATCCTAATTTAGCTCTCGAAAAAGCAGAACATACCCTAGAAGGAGAACTCGAAATTGGCGGACAAGATCACTTTTATTTAGAAACCCAAGTCAGTTGGGTAACGCCCGACACTGAAGGCAATTATCACGTTTATTCCTCTACCCAACATCCCACGGAAACTCAAATTATGGTGGCACGAGTTTTGGGGATTCCTCGCTCTCAAGTGGTGGTCACTTGTTTACGCATGGGAGGCGCATTTGGGGGTAAAGAAAGTCAAGCTAATCCTGTTGCTGCTGTTGCTGCGATTGCTGCTCAAAAAACCGGCCAATCCGTGCGCCTTCGCCTGAAGCGCCATGAGGATATGATCATGACTGGAAAACGTCATAGTTTTTTGGGTAAATATCGAGTTGGATTTAATTCAGAAGGCAAAATTTCCGCCCTAGATATCGATTTATATTCCCATGGGGGATGGAGCTTAGATTTATCGCCTCCGATTATGGGACGCGCTCTGTTTCATATTGATAATTGCTACTATATTCCCGATCTAGAAGTGCGGGGACAAATCGCGAAAACACACACGGTTTCTAATACGGCGTTTCGGGGATTTGGCGGCCCGCAAGCGATGGTGATGATTGAGGAAATTATAGACCGAATGGCTCGCTTCCTGCAAGTGAGTCCCCTGGAGATTCGCGAGAAAAACTTCTACCAGGGAACGGGAGAAACAAACACGACTCACTATGGACAAGAGTTGTTTGACAATCGCCTGCAACAGATTTGGAGTCAATTGAAACAAGAGGCAAATGTTGCCCAAAGAATGGCAGAAGTGCGGGAGTTTAATCAAAATCATGAGCATGAGAAGCGGGGACTAGCCATAACTCCGGTTAAGTTCGGGATTTCGTTTACGAAAAGTGAATATAATCAAGCCGGGGCACTGATTTTAATCTACCTTGATGGCAGTATTCAACTGAACCATGGGGGCACAGAAATGGGGCAAGGATTGCACAGTAAGATGCTGCAAGTGGCGGCAAAATCTTTGGGGGTAAAGATTGACCGATTTCGAGTGATGCCGACGAGTACGGATAAAGTGCCGAATACGTCGGCAACGGCGGCTTCTAGTGGTTCTGATTTAAATGGACAGGCGATTAAAAATGCTTGCGAAACGCTTAAGGAACGATTAGCTCCGGTGGCGGCGAAGTTGCTCAATCTTTATGCTGCTGAAGATTTGGTGTTTGCCGAAGATTGGATTTATTCTCGTACAGATCCTAACCTAAAAGTGAGCTTTGATGATGTGATTGCCCAAGCTTATTTGGAGCGGATTAGTTTGTCGGCAACGGGCTATTATCGCACGCCAAATATTTCTTGGAATCCGCAAACGGGAAGGGGTCGCCCGTTCCATTATTATGCCTATGGTGCAGCCGTGAGCGAGGTGCAGGTGGATGGCTTTACGGGTATGTTTAAACTGCGGCAAGTTGATATTGTTCATGATGTGGGAAACTCTTTGCATCCAAGGGTAGATCGCGGACAAATTGAGGGCGGTTTTGTGCAAGGGATGGGATGGTTGACAATGGAGGAGTTGGTGTGGGATAATGGAGGTAGACTCTGTACTTATTCTCCGAGTACCTATAAAATTCCTACGGTTGCCGATATTCCTGAAGCCTTCCACATCAGCTTACTGGAAAAAGCGGAGCAACCGGGGGTGATTTACGGCTCGAAAGCAGTGGGAGAGCCGCCGTTTATGTTAGCGATTTCGGTACGGGAAGCGATACGGGAAGCTGTGGCGGCTTTTGGTAGTTGCCAGCAGGTTCGGTTAGCTTCTCCAGCGACTCCAGAGGCAATTTTAAGGGCGATCGCCGTTCAAGATTGTGCGAAGTCTGTAAATTCACGCTTGTAGGGTGCGTGGAAGCCTAAAACAATATCTGCATGGGGAACCCCTGCTTCGAGTAACTCATTAGCAATACCGATTTCCGTCCCATCTCTTTGCACCCAGATTTTATCCCCTTTGATATCCACATGAATAATCACACCATAGACTCGGTGATTTTCTTGCCAACCGATATGCACCACTTGATAGTGATGGCGTTGCACATCAAAGAGAAGTTGAATTTCTGTGCTATTACTCCCATGGTTGGGTTGATGTCTGCTAAGAATTTCTTGAATTAAATCCGAGTAATTTATTCTTTCCATAAGACCACCTCTTGACGGTAATAATCAAAGATTAATAGCTTAACAGCATAGAATTGAAGAGATTCTTGTACAAATTGACGAGAAAAGAACTCTTCATAAGTATCCTGAGAAATTGCCAGATACAAAGGTCTGTCGGGTTCAGTTTTGCTCAAAGCCAGTTTATAATTGAGAATCTGACCTAGGGCTAAATGAAATTCAGTAACTTCTGAGGTTCCTAAAAAGGATTTGATTTCAACAGCAATTTTTTGTCCTCCTTTTTCTGCTGCCAATAATCGTTCTGCTCCTAAATCAATATAAAATTCAATGTCATCCACCTTGAGATGCAAAGGATCGTGAGTAATTATCCATCCATCTTTTTGCAAAGCGATAGATACTGAAGCATGGAACTTATCTTTAGCTGGCACAACAAGAACGAAAACAAGATGTTTATCGGAGTATTATAACACGAGAGTTTTTTCCAAAGAGATGAGGCGATCGCTCTCAAACATTTGATGGCCTCTTGATAATCCCGGTTTCTTGCGACTCACCCAGAGACGTTCTGTAAAATCTCCTCCATTTCTTCTAAGCCGATCGCACCCGAAAAACTCTCTCCCTTACCCTGCGGTTCTCCTGGGGCGAACATGACGAAAAATGGAGTCCCAGAAAGCCCTAGTTGAGTGGCGAGTTCTTGGTCTGCTTCAATGGCTGAGGGGGCGATCGCCAGATCTTGCTGAAATTGCTCTAAATCTAACTCTAGATCTTGGGCTAATTGCTCATAAAAACTCTCACTTAACCGATCCTGTTGGGCAAACAGCGCATCATGATATGCCCAGAATTGTCCCTGTTGTTGGGCAGCCCAAGCAGCATAAGCCGCTTGTTCCGCTTGGGGATGGAGTTGAGAGAGGGGAAAATGTTTATACACCAATTGCACTTGGGGATGCTTGTCTATGAATTGGGCAACAGTATCATGGGCACGGGCGCAAAAGGGACATTGGAAGTCCGAAAATTCAATCAGAAAGACTTGGGGGTTGTCTGCGCCAGTGGTGGGAGAGTTGCCGATGATGGTTTCCGGTTCCCGGTTGAGGGTGTCGAGAAAAGCGAGGCGCTTTTGTTGCAGGGACTGTTGTTGCTGCTGTTGATAGGTTTGTACGGACTCGATAATGACTTCCGGGTGGTTGCGGATGATCTCTAGCACTTGTTGTTCGAGTTTAGCGTTCGCCGCTTGTGCGGGAAAGGTTGCACCGCAGAGGATGAGGAAGGAGAGGATGAGGGCGATCGCGCTTTTGAGGAGGCGATAATGCTCTGTATCGCTGGTGCGATCGCCAATTTTGCAGCAGTTAACCATGATTTCTGTTTGTTTGATGGACGGTAGAGCAGTCATCCGATCTTTTGCCTAATTTTACCGGCCTGGGCAAAACTGTAATGATTTTTAATATAGCGCTGGGGTTTGCCCTCTCCCTTTCATGTCCGCTTGCGGAAAATCCCTCTCCCACGGGAGAGGGACTTTCCCCCTTCTCCTGCGGGAGAAGGGGCTAGGGGATGAGG
>NZ_JAQOSO010000028.1 GCF_030068505.1 Roseofilum capinflatum BLCC-M114 | reverse complement strand
AAAAGTTCACTTTTCTTTTAAAGATTGCCCCGGACTTTGAAAACCCCCTGCTTTTTAAGGGGGGCAAGGGGGGATCTTTTCCTACTGCCCACCCTACGATAAAATCGATGACAGAAACCAGAGAAATCATGACTCAAACGCCTGGACGAGACCAAAAGACCGGTTTAATCTTAATTGCGCCTGCCCTAATCATCCTGGGCTTAGTATTTATTTATCCCATTGTTCGCGCCTTTTGGTTAAGTCTGTATACGGAGAATTTGGGCACGCAACTCGAAGCTGTTTTTTCGGGATTTGCCAACTATCAACGGCTTTGGGGCGATGGTCGGTTTTGGCAGAGTCTCGGCAATACGACGATTTTTACGACTGTATCCATTGTACTCGAAGTCGCGTTAGGGATGGCGATCGCCTTAATCCTCAATCAAGCCTTTTTTGGTCGGGGATTTGTGCGTACCCTCACCCTGATTCCCTGGTCTCTTCCTACGGCAGTCATGGGGTTAGCTTGGGCGTGGATTTTTAACGATCAATATGGAGTAGTTAACGATTTACTCACCCGTTTAGGTTTAATCGAAACCTCCATCACTTGGCTCGGCGATCCCACCCGCGCTATGATTGCCATGATTATCGCCGATGTTTGGAAAACCACCCCTTTTATTGCCATCATTTTATTAGCTGGTTTGCAATCCATTTCCGCCGATTTATATGAAGCCCATGCCATAGATGGAGCCACCCCTTGGCAGAGTTTTTGGCAGATCACAGTCCCCCTAATTACCCCCCAACTGATTATCGCCCTGCTATTCCGATTTGCCCAAGCCTTTGGTATCTTTGATTTAGTCCAAGTGATGACCGGAGGAGGGCCAGCCGGAGCCACAGAAACCGTCTCCATTTACATCTATGCTACGGTGCGCCGCTATCTAGATTTTGGCTATGGTGCAGCGTTGGTTGTGGTCACGTTTTTGTTACTCATTTTAGCCGTGGCAGTTGCCGCTTTGTTGCTCACTAAGTTTCGCACTCCAGTTATAGCGCTTCGCGCTAGGGAATAGGGAATAGGTAATAGGTAATAGGGAATAGGGAATAGGGAATAGGGAATAGGGAATAGGTAATAGGCAATATAGCTAGTCTAAATGAGTTGTACAACGGGAAATGCCCTCTCCCTATATCCCTCTCCCGTGGGAGAGGGACTTTTCCCCCTTCTCCCTTCGACTTCGCTCAGGGCAGCGCCTGCGGGAGAAGGGGGCAGGGGGATGAGGGGCAATCGTTACATAACTCATTTAGGCCTGCTATAGGTACATTTCTGTTTAATGATCGCCGACTCTTTTAAGATACAAGGGTCAGGTTCACGCCATTGATGATATGATGTCCGGTTAAATAGATGTCATTGCGACCGCAGGGAAGCAATCGCCACAATTATCGAGATGATGAGATTGCTTCACTCCACTGCGTTCCGTTCGCAATGACAAATCATAGCTGATTATTCGGACTTGATATGAGTGGGTTTTCTAAATTTAGGTGAACCCACCCCTACGGTATCAACCTTAACGCCGCTTCAACAGGGAACCGAGACCCCCAACCGCCAACAGTGCCAAAACTGCGGAAGGTTCGGGGACTTTTTCCGGATTACAGGCAGAACTTGTACCGGTGACGGCAGTTGTACACTCATCCGGTTTCCAACTGGTGGAAATATAGGAATACTTTTGCCCACCACCGGGTTTATCGGCAACATCCACTTGACTGTAAAGAGTGACCGAGTTGCCCAAGAAGTCGATAAAATCTCCCGTGGGAGCAACCCCTTGACTGGGAGCCGCACTCCAATGCGTGAAAATATCATTAGGTGAAACGGCTACCTGGTTATTGATCAAATCTGAACCGTAGAACACTCCATCTGTAGAAGGATTCCTTAAACCACTAAACCTAGCTGGTTGCCCTGGGAAAAGAGCATCAAGCATATAGTTACCATCATGTTGAACAGTATAATCATCAGTACCAATAAAAATCCCTCCTCCTCGTCTCGCCAGTTCATAAATCTGATTCACAGTAAAGTTACCAAAGGCATTATTGGGGCCGGGAAAATCAGTTTCTGGGATAGCTTGCAAACTACGAATGCTTAGAGTTCCATCAAGCATCAAATTCGATTTCTGGGTGTAATGCTGTTTTAGGGCTTCCCGATCTCCTAAATCAAATGGAAAATCAGGACTGTAAGGAGGATTATAGAAAGTATCTAAAACCACAACATCATAGCTATTAGAGGCTAAATGGGCTTGCAGTCCTCCAGATGTTCTATGAGAGACATACGTGGTATCAAAGAGATTTCCACCACCAAAATCATCTAGAAAAGTAGACATTTCTTGACGAAGTTCACTATTGATCCAAGGATTCACGGGTGTTGTATCCCACCACAAGACGGAAAACTGAGCAGCATTGGCTTTCGAGTCCAGGTTCAAACCGCTCCAACAGAGAACCACAGAGGTTACCCCAAGAGCAACGCGCTTAACGGTGCGAGAAACTGCACTAATCCCAGATTGGTTCGTTAACATGGATTTATTCTCCTAATCGTTTTCAGTTCCAGAGCAGGGGTTTCAATCCGTAGAATCCCTCTCTGGATGGATATAGGAGGCTGTTAAAGTTCAGTTTCTGGGTAATTTCCCGTCGGGATTTTCCCAGACACTAACCCACCCTCCTATTAGTTAATCTGTTTTTTCGGGGCGATTTTATGCAAAATCGCGGATATTGTAATATTTCTTTACAAAAAGGCAGCGCGATCGCCCCTTGTGAAGCGCATCTTTATGGAGAATAGGGCATAACCCATTTTTAATTGATAGGCCTATGGTTCAACTGCAATCCGAACAAATCAAGTCTCCATCGTCGGATCAGCGTATTGTCCATTCTGGGATTACTTGGGAGCAATTCAAACTCCTTCAGTCTGGATTTGGCGATCGCCGAAATCTGCGGCTTTGTTACACCCAAAATACCGTAGAAATTTTCATGCCGGGACGAGAACACCAATTTTTCAGTCGCTTAATTGGATTTCTGATTGGGTTATTTTGCCTGGAAATGGGTATTGAATTTGAACCCCTTGGCTCGACTACGCAGGAGTACGAAGGTACAGTTTCCGCCGAACCCGATGAATCCTATTGTTTCAGTACATCTAAGCCTAGCCCGGATTTAGTCGTCGAAGTCATCTTTACCAGTGGCAGCTCCAACAAACTGCAACGCTACCGTTTCCTAGGTATTCCAGAAGTATGGTTTTGGGAAGATGGTGTATTTAGCCTTTATCGACTGCAAGGGGAAAATTACAGTCAAATTGCCCGCAGTGAAATCCCGGAACTGATTGATTTGGATATAGAACTTCTCACTCGCTGCGTGTTGATGGCACAAACATCACGCTTAGAAGCTGCAAATGAGTTTCGCAGATGGATAAAAACGTAAAACCAATGCATTTTTCGATCATTAAAAATCTAGGGAGTGAGACGCTACCACTCCAAATAATATCAAGGAATGCCAGGAGTGTGGGCATCTTGCCCGCTTCTCTTTTCCCATTTTCATGTCCGCTTGCGGAAACCGGACTTCATATCAAAATCTACTGCATAGCGGAGGAAAGTAATCTATGAAATCTGAAATGAAGCCTAAATTAAACTGGATAAAATTCCTATTATGGATCGGCATTTTAGGTACAACTTTATTTTTTGTTACTCCCATTTTGTGGCAAATTCTGAC
Source organism: Roseofilum capinflatum BLCC-M114 (assembly GCF_030068505.1). Taxonomy (NCBI): domain Bacteria; kingdom Bacillati; phylum Cyanobacteriota; class Cyanophyceae; order Desertifilales; family Desertifilaceae; genus Roseofilum; species Roseofilum capinflatum. The sequence goes on along the minus strand of NZ_JAQOSO010000028.1, from coordinate 42,751 downwards.
CTCCATCAAGACTAATGAAGCCATTTCTGCCATTCCCAATATTTATCTGCCCAGCCCCGATCAACTCACCTTAAAACACTATCAAAGTTTAGGCTTAGGCTTCCTTCGTTATGGCTTCAATAGCGCCCTAGTTTCCATCCTCTCCACCCTTCTCTGCTTAGGCATCGGAGCGCCCGCCGCCTATAGTCTCACTCGCTTAAACATACCGGGAGAAAAAATTATCCTGGCCTTTATTTTAGTGATTAGCCTATTTCCCTACGTGCTGCTGTTTCTGGGACTCTTAGAAATGGTGAAAGCCTTGGGATTGGGCAATAATTATCTGGCGCTGATTGTTCCCTATACGGCGATCAACTTACCCTTAACCATTCTAGTCCTGAGAAGCTTCTTTCAACAATTGCCCAAAGACTTAGAAGATTCAGCCAAAATTGATGGTTACAGCACCTTGGGCATGTTGCTGAATATCATTCTACCCATGACCGTACCCGCTTTAGTCACAACGGGAATTTTAACGTTTATTTTTGCTTGGAATGAGTTCATTTTTGCCCTCACCTTTATCACCCAAGAAAGTCTATATACCATCCCGGTTGCAGTTGCCCAACTGGGAGGAACTTCCGTATTTGAAGTGCCCTACGGCCCCATGGCTGCGGCAACCATTGCGGGAACAGTTCCCCTAGTCATTTTGGTGCTAATTTTCCAGCGCCGCATTGTGCAAGGAATTACCGCAGGTGCAGTGAAAGGGTAATACCTCTTTTCTGTCACTCTCCGGAATTAATATTCAGAAAAAATGGCGCGATCGCTTGCCTTGTCTACACTCTATGATTCCGATCCTAAACGGGTTATAAGTCGCTACAATTAACAATTATGTCTACTTTAGTCTCTAACACCCTCCCCCTACGCCCTGACTTGCACATCGATCGCACTCAACTCAATCAACTATGCGATCGCTGGCAAATTGTTGAACTGGCTCTGTTTGGTTCTGTGCTGCGTGATGACTTTCGCCCCGATAGCGACATTGATTTACTGGTGCAATTTTCTGAGAGAGCGAAAATTACTTTTTTTGACCTGGATATTATTGAAGCACAACTGAGCCAACTGTTTGGCGATCGCCCCATCGACTTGGTAACCCGTAATGCGATCGAAAACAGCCATAATCCCATCCGCCGCCAAAACATTCTCAGTCATACTTACACTATCTACTGCCGATGAGCCGCGATCTGGAATATCTCCTTGATGCTATCCAAGCCTGTACTAAGATCCTGGAATTTAGCCAGGGGTTTGATCGGGTTCAATTTGAAGGAGATCCCAAAACCCAGTCATCTGTGCTATACCAAATCGCTATCCTTGGCGAAATCGTCAATCGTTTATCCCCAGCTTATATTGCTGCTAACCCCGAAGTCCCCATTGATGCGATCCGAGGAATGAGAAATCGCATGATCCATGAGTACAAAGAGGTGGATCTCAAAATTCTTTGGAATGTTATTGAGACTAGCATACCTGAACTCCGTCAACTCTTGGAAAACAGCCGTTTGCCTGAACCATAAGCGAGTAGGGTAGGCAGGAGAATAAGCCGTATGATTCAAATTCTACGATAATTTCTAATCCATTTTGCGAATATCTCCAGACTTCCAATACCCCTAAACGTTCATAATTTTCTAGACGAGTCCGAGACGTAAGATCGATGCGAATAGATATAGCGCTTTGCGCTGTAACGGAGTACAGTCTTATTCAGATAAGTCATTGCGAATGGAACGAAGTGGAATGAAGCAATCGCAAAATCCCCCAATCTTGGCGTTAGCGAAGCTTGCGCGAAGCGCGAATGCTTCCCTCCGGTCGCAATGACAATTCTAACCCATAGATTAATGCTGTACCTCATAACAGCGCGAAACGCTGTATTAGGCTTAAATTATGGGTTAAAATAGTTCTAGTATTGTAGCTCTCTTCTGTTAAACTGGGAAATTCTGACGAATTTCCGGCATTACAGCCCGCGATCGCGAAGCGATGCGGAGCATTATCGCGAACGAAAGAATCAGGGTTCCACCCTCTTTGTTCCGAAAGTGACAGAAGAGGGATAGCTTGTGGTTCTGCGATGGTCAATCTCTAAAATGGCTAAACTAATCTTAAAAAATTTACGCAAGCAATTTACGAGCAAGAGTATTCCGGTTAAGGATGTAAGTCTGAAGGTTGAGGAGGGGGAATTTTTGACCTTGCTGGGGCCTTCGGGTTGTGGAAAATCGACGCTTTTACGGATGATTGCAGGATTGGATCGACCAACGGAAGGTCAGGTGATTTTAGGGGGAGAAGATATTACTTTATTACCTCCAGGTCAACGGAATATGGCCATGGTGTTTCAGAGTTATGCGCTCTATCCCCATATGACGGTTTTTGAGAATATTTCGACGGCTCTGCGGTTGCGGAAAGTGGATAAGAATGAGATTGAAACGAGGGTGAAGAGTGTATCGAGTCGTTTAGGATTAGAGTATTTGCTCGATCGCAAGCCGGGGCAACTTTCAGGAGGTCAGCGTCAACGGGTAGCTTTGGCGCGATCGCTGGTACGCAATCCGGATGTATTCTTGTTGGATGAACCGTTGAGTAATTTGGATGCCCTGTTGCGGGAACAGGTACGGGCAGATTTGAAGCAGCTCTTTGAAGCACAACAGAAACCGGTGGTTTATGTCACCCACGACCAAACGGAAGCCATGACCCTTTCGACGAAAATTGCTGTACTCTATGAGGGATTTGTGCAACAGTTGGGGACTCCAGAACAGATTTATCGTCAACCCGCGAATCAGTTTGTGGCGGGGTTTGTGGGTAGTCCGCAAATGAATTTATTAACGTTGACTTGCGAGCAAAATCAAGCCATTTTGGGTCATTTTGCCCTGCCTTTACCCGCTCTGTCCAGGGTTCCTAGGGCGATCGTTTTGGGTATTCGTCCGGAGGATATTCAGATCGCTCCAGAGGAGAGCAAGGAAGCGGTGGAGGGAGTGGTGTATTTGGTGGAAGATTTGGGGAAAGAGCGGTTGCTGAGTGTGCGTGTTGCCGGATCGGATAAAACGGTGCGATCGCTCATTCCAGCCGATCGCCCCTTCTCTACGGAGCAAATTCGGCTCAGACTGCCCCAAAAGGCGATGCATTGGTTTGATGTGGATGCGGGCGATCGTATATCATAAAGTGATTTAAGGCGTGAAAAATACAGGAAAGACTGATACTCAATTCTTAATGAATGGGAAGGGTTAACCGCTAAGTCACGAAGAAATACAAAGCCAGAAAATTCGTTAGGTAACGTAAATATTTATGAATACAAAGCCTTTGTTATCTATTATCACACCAACACTGGGAAAGTTTTCGCCCTATTGGTTGGAACAGCTTTTAAAGATTGAAGGTGATATTGAATTTATCCTGATTTATCCACCAGGAGTGATACCCGGCGATATGAATGATCCTAGGGTGAGAACGTTGATCAGTCCCTATAAAGGAGAAATGATGCAGCGTTTTGTGGGTTTGCTTAATGCTCGTGGGACTTATTTATTGGCTCTAGATGATGATGATTATGCTCATCCCCAGATCATCAAGATGATTTCTACTTACTTCTCTAGATTCCCAGAAAGTGTTATTTTACGGTTGAAAAAAGCAGTTATTGATTCCCAAGAAAAAGAAAGGATAGAGTCAGAGTGGGAACCTATTCCCGATCTCGAACATATGCCAGTTTGTCAAAGCTATGATAAAGGAAAGTTTGAAGGATTATTAGAAGTCCCGATCGCACCTCTGACCGCTTCATTTAAGCTTTCTTATTTGATCTTCCCGTTTCAAAAAACGGGACTTCATTTTGAAAATTTTAATAATATTATCTGGAAAACTGAGGCGATCCAGAAGGCGATGCCTGAACTCTCAAAAGCTACAGAGTTATTAGGTATTGTGACATGGATACCGAGATCGGGATTTGATCGTTTATCAGGTTTATTTGTCCAGGCAACTCTATTTGCACCGGATAAAATCATTGGACATTGGCTTTCTGGCCACGAGCAAATTCGTTTTATTTCTTCAGACCCTGCACTTAAGGCAGCCCGTTTTCATGTTGTCTCAGATTTTCTGCTGATCAAGTATTTTCCTCAATACCCTTATTTCTGGAGTCTATTTCTGAGTAAGGCTTATGCTTTGCCCAGAACAATTGCTAAGTATCTGAAGATGAAATTTTCCCCTAAATAAGACTGCCCCAAAAGGCGATGCATTGGTTTGATGTGGATGCGGGCGATCGCTTACTTCAATAGCAGCACCCTGAAGCACGATCAATCCTTAGATTACAAGGTATGATGGATTTTACAGTCCCTACAGGGTGCGGGGAAAAGGAGAGAAAGCGATGGTTCAATCTGGGAATGTTGAGGTAGGGTCTCTGGTGGCGATCGCCACGACACCCCGATCGGCTTATCGTCTGTTTCCCCTTACCGAGTCCCTGGGAGCAGAGCTGATCGTCTCTCCGTCTTGCCATACTGCCTTAAAAACTGGGGCGAGGGGCCCCTCGCCCCTACAGGAAGGTCAATCCTATGAAGTCTATCCAGGTAGCTTATCAGACTACTTACCCACCCTCTGGTCAAACCATCAAGGGTTGATCTTTGGGTTAGCTGTGGGTGCGGTAGTGCGCCTGATTGCTCCCCTATTGAACCATAAAAGCACCGATCCGGCGGTGGTGGTGGTGGATGAAACGGGAAACCATGTGATTAGTGTTTGTGGGGGACATCAGGGAGGAGCCGATCGCCTGACGCGGTTAGTCGCGACCCAATTGGGAGCAGCGCCGATCGTTACCGGTGCTTGTGATAGCCTCAACTTACCGGCGATCGATACCTTGGGGTTGCCCTTCGGATGGAGACGAGGAAGCGGAGACTGGACAGGAGTGAGCGCGGCGATCGCCCAACAACATTCTGTACAAGTCATTCAAGATGCCGGATCAACCCTGTGGCAAGAACATCTCCCCAACGATCATCCCTTTGCATTTGAACTCGACTCTAGCAGCGCAGGAGCCAGGGTTTGGATCAGCGCCACCCAGCGCCAGTTTACCCCCAAGGGAACCTTTCCCAAGGTGCAATGGCATCCGAGGGTGTTGTGGGTGGGGATGGGGTGCGAACGGGGAACCGATGAGCGGGTGATTTCCCAAGCGTTGGAGCAGGTTCTGGCTGCTGCACATCTGGCAGAAGGGGCGATCGCTGGTATTGCCACCCTGGATCGCAAGGCCGATGAGCCGGGGTTATTGGCTCTGTGTGAGGCGAAAGGCTGGCCCTTGATCCCCTTCCCATCAGAGCAGTTAAAGGGGGTTTCTGTGCCCAATCCCTCGGCGCTGGTCGCCGAAACGGTGGGTACACCCAGCGTTGCCGAAGCCGCCGCCCTGACTGCGGCCGGGGTCTCTGAACTGTTGGTGACGAAGCAAATCTATCGCTTTCGGGACTTATCTGGAGCGGTTACCGTGGCGATCGCCCAATCTCCCCAAGAATATACCGCCCGAACCGGTCAACTGTGGTTAGTAGGCATGGGGCCCGGAGCGCTGCAACAGATGACTCCAGCCGCCCAAGCCGCCGTTATACAAGCCGATTCTGTTCTGGGCTACGGGTTATATTTAGACCTGATCGCCCCCCTGCGTCGTCCCGGTCAAATCATTGAACAGTTTCCCATCACCCAAGAGCGCCAACGGGCCGAACGAGCCATAGAATTAGCCCAATGGGGGTTAACCGTGGCCATGGTCTCCTCCGGAGATTGTGGCATTTATGGCATGGCCGGATTAGTCTTAGAGGAACTGCAAAACCAAGGTTGGGATGGCCAAGTTCCCGGAGTCCAAGTCTTCCCCGGAATTACCGCCCTACAAGCGGCCGCTGCACGGGTGGGAGCGCCCCTAATGCATGACTTTTGTGCCATTAGTTTAAGCGACCTGTTAACCCCTTGGCCAGTGATTGAAAAGCGCTTAGTAGCGGCTGCACAGGGGGATTTTGTCACCGCTATCTATAACCCGAAATCCCAGAAGCGCACCGAGGGAATTCGGCGATCGCAAGACATCTTCCTCCAATATCGTCATCCCCAAACCCCCGTCGCTCTTGTACGCTGTGCCTATCGGGAAAACGAGCAAATTACCCTCACCACATTAGAAGACTTTGCCCAACTCGACATTGATATGTTAACCACCGTCCTCATCGGTAATCCCACGACCCGAACCCAAGGTCAATGGATGATTACTCCCAGGGGTTATTTTCCTTTACGGTGAATCAGTTATATAGTTATATCAAATCTATTTATTTGCGCTACAGATCTCTGTAGGGGCGGGTTATACCCAAATCTTGTAGGGGGTTTGGGGTGATTTTTTGTGTTTAGGAGGCGATCATCGCCCCACCGCCCTATTCCGATGGTCAATTTTTAATTTTTCATTGAACCGGCGATCGCTTGACAAACCGCAGAAATCTTGGTCTGATAAGAACGGGCTAATTATGACCAATAATCGTAATCGCCCCCAATTGTAGAAATATCGAGAGATATATCAAAAGTTGTTACCCAAGGTACAAGTTGTGAGCAATACAAGTCAAGTCAAAACCGAAGAAAATCAGAGCAGTTTTGATGCGATCAAGGAAGCCCACAAGCTTTCTGGCGATGCTGATGTCCTCAGAGACTATTATGACCAGTGGTCTCAAAAGTATGACCATGATGTAGAAAATGAAGCGTATTGTGGCCCGGAATACATTAGTGCCTATTTTGATTTATTACCCAAAAAATTTGGTAAATTCCTGAATTTGCGCGATCCAGAGATCGAAATCCTAGATGCGGGTTGTGGTACAGGATTGGTCGGTGTAGCTCTGCGTCGCAAAGGTTATAAGAATGTGGATGGTTTTGATATCTCCCCAGGGATGGTGGAAGCGGCAGAAAAAACCGATTCTTATCGGAAGCTAGAGGGGGGAACAGAATGCGATCTGACCCAACGGATCAAGTATTATGCCGATAACCAGTATGATGCTTCCATTAGTTGCGGGGTGTTTACCCTGGGTCATGTGCCCCCCACTGCTATAGAAGAGATGATCCGGTTTACCAAACCCGGTGGTCTGGTGGTCGTCAGCACCCGGAAGAGCTATTACGATAGCACTAACTTCCAAGAAGAGTGCGATCGCCTACAAGCCGAGAAGAAAGTGAAGCTCGTTAGCTCCATCATCGATGGCCCCTATATTGCCGAAGAAGGCGCTCACTATTGGGCGTTTGAGGTTCTCTAAGAAAGCCCTCTCCCTATATCCCTCTCCCCAGGGAGAGGGACTTCTTACCCCTCTTCTCCCACGGGAGAAGGGGCTGGGGGAAGAGGGCAAACGACTATTAGCTAAAGGTTGCGCCCTCTCCCTTTCATGTCCGAAGGAAAATCCCTTTCCCCAGGAAGAGAGACTTTTACCCCCGACTATTAACACCTATGACAGAATTAATGAATGCCGTCCTTCTCAACGGATATGGCGGCCCAGAACAATTAGTTTATACTCAAGTTCCTAAACCAACCCCCCAGAAAGGAGAAATCCTGATTAAAGTAGGAGCTTGTTCGATCAACAATGCAGATATCAATACTCGTACAGGTTGGTATGCAGCAGATCAAGGATTTCAAGAAATTCTGCAAGATACAAAGACCAACGAAGGAGGAAAAGCAACCTGGAATCAGCTAGGAGTAGAATTTCCTCGTATTCAGGGAGCTGATATCGTGGGAAAAGTTGTCGGAATGGGTGAGGGTGTCGCGCCAGAAACCCTCAATCAACGGGTGATTGTATATCCTTGGATTCGTACTGCTCAATTCGCAGAATATCAGTATGTGGGCAGCGAACTCGATGGAGGTTTTGCTGAATATGCAGTAGTTCCTGCGACTAATGCTTACCCCATTAATTCCCCTCTACCGGATACTCAGTTAGCAACGCTGCCCTGTGCTTATTCCACAGCAGAGAATATGTTAACTAAGGCGAGAGTCGCAGCTAGAGATACAGTCCTGATTACAGGAGCTTCCGGTGGTGTGGGCAGTGCAGCCATACAATTAGCGAAAATTCGAGGCGCAGTTGTGATTGCGATTGTGGGAGCAAACAAAGAGCATTTAGCTAAGGAGTTGGGTGCTGATTATGCTTATTGCCGAGATGACCAACTTGCTTCTAATGTTGGGAAGCATGAAATTACAGTAGTTGCAGATGTAGTGGGCGGAGAATACTTTAGTCTGATCTTCAAGAGCCTTGTGGTGGGTGGAAGGTATGTGACTTCTGGAGCGATCGCCGGGCCACTGGTTGAGCTGGATTTGCGAGATCTGATCTACAAAGATGTAGAGATGCATGGAGGCAACCGTTATGAACCCGCAGTATTTCAGAATTTGCTCGGATATATCGAACGAGGTCTGTTGAAACCTCCAGTCGCTAAAGTTTTTCCCCTGAGTCAAATGCAAGAGGCGCAGAAATTTTTTCAAAGCAAAAGCTTTTTTGGCAAAGTTGTAATTACGCCTGAAAACAATCCTTAAGTAAGAGAAAGGAAACTCACGGATGAGTAAGCAAAAAATTGCCTATATTGGCACAGGCGCTATGGGCAAGCAGATGATCTACAAACTGCTCAAAGATGGCTATCACGTGCAAGTGTACGATAAGTACAAAGAAGCGGCCGAGCCGGTGATTGCCAAAGGAGCCATCTGGAAAAACAGCCCCAAAGAAGCGGCTCAAGGCTCAGATTTAGTGATTACCAATTTGCCCCTACCCCATCATGTTTTAGAGAATATGTTAGGGCCGAGTGGAGCGGTGGAAGGGATGAGACCGGGGTCAACTTGGATGGATTTCTCGACAACGGACTACCACAATACCCAAAATATTGCCAGAGAAGCGAGGAAAAAAGGGATTTTTAGTCTGGAGTCGCCGGTTAGTAATCTCTCGCATATGGGGGTTGATTTTTGTAACGTTAGCTTCTATGTGAGCGGCGATCGCCAAGGCTACGACCTCAGTAAAGGCTCCCTGGACTCCATGGGCGAAATCTCGTTCTTTGTCAGTGACACCATCGGCGAAGCACAGACCATCAAACTGTTGACCAACCTGCTCTTCTACACCGGCATGGTGACCGTGGGCGAAGTGCTGATGATTTGTAAAATCTATGGCATTCCCCTGCTCTGGATGTGGGATTTAATCCGCTCTTCCCAAGGCAGTAGCTTCGTGGCCGAGCAAGTTACCCCGTTTATTTTTGACGGCAGCTACGACTATTCCTGCTCCCTAGAAATCACCGTTAAAGATACGGACTTGACGGTAAACTTAGCCAACGAACTCAACGTTCCCCTCCCCATCGGTCGCATCATCGAAGAACGATACCGGGAAGCGGGACAGAAATATGATGCCCATGATAACCATGTGAAAGTCACTAAGCTGATCGAAGAGGATAATGGGGTGAATCTGAGAGTGCCCCATTTTACCGCTCCCTCTCCCTATGGTTTGAATCGCAGCTATATTCATTCTGAGGAAAAAATCAGCGATATTTTCGGTCGCATCAAACCCCGTCCCTACGAACTCCAATATCCTGCACCGGAACCCTTAGACGATCCAATTCTAATGGATATGGCGCGATCGCTCACCGACTTCATGGCCTATATCAACTACCTGATTTTAGGGGAAGCTCACCACCTGGGCAAAAACATGGGCTTAAGCGACCAATTAATCGAGGATGTGATTCGCTGGAGTTGTGGAACCTGTTGGGTATTTGATAATATAACCTCCTACCAACCCGATCCAGCCATTGTCCCCAAAATCCAATCCTTTGACTTCGGTCGTCACGCCAAGCTCCCGGTTTTAACCAAAATCCTCAAGCATCTGAGTTAATCCCTAGCTCTCCCATTGCCCAATGGTGAAAAGCGGGTAGTCCCGTGACCGCAATAAAATGAAGCAATACGAGGAGTGCGAGCGTCTCGCTCGCTAGTAATACCAAGTCCGATTAAACAGCTATAATTACCAATCCTTGTAGCCGTGACACAGCTAATTTGATGCAATAGATTTTGTTTGTAGTGATTGCTCAAGCCATCTCCAGCTAGGCTTTTAAGCACTAAAGTGCTTACTACAAACAAAGCCCTATTTTAGCTGTGTCACGGCACTACAATTCAACACTTTTGCCTAAAACTCTATGAAAATCACAAAAATCACCGTCTATCAAGTGACCTTACCCCTGGAGCATCCCTACCGACTCTCTGGAGGAAGATTGTACTTTGATAAACTCGATTCCACCATTATCGCCATGGATACGGATGAAGGCATCCGGGGCTGGGGGGAAGGCTGCCCTTGGGGGTCAACTTATTTACCCGCCTTTCCCAGAGGTATTCGGGCGGGAATTGAGGAGTTAGCGCCCCAACTGATTGGCCTCGACCCCCGACGGATCGATGTTGTGTATCGGGCGATGGATATGGCTCTACCGGGTCATCCCTACATTAAATCCCCTCTGGATATGGCCTGTTGGGATATCCTGGGCAAATTCACGGGATTATCCCTGTGTGAATTGTTTGGCGGTCGCATTGACCAAGAGATTACGATTCAAAATTCTGTGCCCACAGATACTCCAGAGGGCATGATTGAGTCGATTAAACGGGGTCAAGCTAGGGGAGAAAAAGTCCATACCTGTAAAATTGGCGCAGATGTGGCCTTAGATATTGAGCGCATTAAAGCCATTGGTGCATATTTACCCCCCGATGAAACGGCGACCTTTGATGTGAACCGCGCTTGGTTGGTGGATGAGGGGATGCGGGTGATGAATGCGGTGAAAGAGCCGATTCTCTATTTTGAGCAACCTTGTGAAACTTATGAAGAGTGCTTACAACTGCGGAGGCTAACGAATCATGCGATTATCCTGGATGAATGCATTCAGGGCTATGGGGATATCGTTCGCGCTCAAGGGGATCGTGCGTGTGAGGCGATCGGGTTGAAAATTGGTCGGGTGGGAGGTTTGACGAAGGCCAAGCGGATTCGGGATTTCTGTGTGGAAACGGGGATTCGCATGAATATTGAGGTGACGGGGGGCAGTGCGATCGGGGATGCGGGATCGGTGCATTTGGCCCAGTCTACTCCAGCGACTCACCTGCGGGCGACGTGGTTGTGCCATGAGATGCTGACAGTGAATACAGCCACGGGTGGGCCGCGGGGTCAAGGGGGTAAAACGGTGGCTCCAGAGGGGCCAGGATTAGGGGTAGAGCCGATTATGGAGGTGCTGGGTGAACCCATTGCCGTCTATCAATAATAGGTCTGGGTACAGATGAAAGGATGGTTATGGCTGACACTGGGAGAAATTTTCTGATGCAAAAAATACTTGCACTTTGGGCAGTGCCGCGATCGACTTCTACTGCTTTTGAAACCATGATGCGCCAAAGGGGAGACTTTTTGGTTCTTCACGAACCCTTTGGTCTGTACTTTTGCTGTAGCGAGGAAAGAAAGAGCGATCGCTATAGTGATGACAACATTCAGAAGTCCAAGAGCTTTCAACCCGTCTTGCAAAGCCTGATTGATAAGGCCCAAAGCCAAAAAATCTTTATGAAAGATATGGCTCGTTGTATTTGCGATCGGGCCGATCCAACCTTCTTATCCCACTTTGAGAACACCTTCTTGATTCGCCATCCAGCTAAAGCCCTTCCCTCCCTCTTCGCCCGTCGGCCCGATTTTAGTCTAGTCGAAACCGGCTATGCAGCAATTTACCACTTGTTTGAAGCAACCAAAAATTATCTGGGAAAAGTCCCCCCTTTGATTGATTCCGATGATTTAGTCCATAAACCAGAAGCAACTGTCAAAGCCTATTGTCATGCAGTGGGCATTCCCTTTCTCCCTCAAGCCTTAACCTGGGAAGCCAAGCAACAACCAGAACTCCTTCCATGGAAAAGCTGGCATAAACAAGTCCAATCGAGTCAAGGATTTAAACCAACGAAACCCAACAATTATGTGAAGATTGAAGACAACGAGCATTTGCAGCAAGCTTATAAGTATTGTTTACCCTATTATGAAAAACTATACGAACAGCGACTACGCATTGATTAACCCAGAATTTCTATAATTAAGCCCCCTTTTCATGGTATAATTCCATTGAATACATTATTTAACCTAATTTTGTAGAAAAAAGGAGAACTACCCAACCCGGAGGCTCATTAACTAATGGATACCTTACCCGTAATCTCATTAGAAAAACTCAAAGATCTCAGTTATTCATCCGGAAATGAAGAACATAAACGACTTTACAACATTTGCTTAGAACACGGCTTCTTTTACCTCAAAGATCATGGCGTTTCTTCAGAGTTAGTTCAGCAAACCATAGACGCTTCTCGAAACTTTTTTCAACTTCCCCAAGAAACTAAAAAAGCCTATGGTCACGACCAGCAAACTGTTTATCCAAAAACCTCTAGAGGCTACAGCCCCCTCTATGGTGAAGCCCTCAATGGAGAGGAGGGGCCCGATCCCAAAGAACTCTTTGATTTAGGTTTAGAACGCCCTCCATCCGATAAACCCTTTACCGGGCCAACTGTTGTTCCTGATAACGAAGTCGCTCCCGGTTTTGCCTCATCCCATTATCAGCTTCAAGGGGAAATTATGAATCAAGTAGTTCCCCCCCTGTTACAAGGATTAGCGGTTGCCCTGGGCCGAGACCCCCATTGGTTTGATCCCTACTTTGAAGACCCCGTTTTAATCCATCGAAGCATTTACTACCCTGCTTCTGGAGGAATTGCCGGAAAACATACAGATACCGGCATTTTTACCATCTTGATTCAGGAATATTTCCCCACTCCTTCCCTAAGAGTGTATGCGAAAGATGCTTGGATTGATGCGGGATGTTTAGAGGATGCTTTTGTGATCAATTTGGGGGATATGTTGCAATATTGGACGAATGGTTTATTTGTCAGTACCCCCCACGAAGTCATTCACAAACTGCCTCAGACTCGCATTTCTATTCCCTTGTTTGTTTTCCCCAATCACAATACCCAGATTCAGCCCATGGGAACCGAGGAAACTATCAATTCGACTGACGTAATGTTAGAGAATTTTCACTCTATCTGGGTAGATAAATCCGGTTCAGGTCGTGCTAAAGAATTAACACAATAGACCGGTCTCCTAGATTGCCCCCTAAGTGTTTGATCGTATAGTTTGGCAATTAAGGGTTTTTAGTCCTCTCTCGTGATGGGAGAGGACTAAAAGATGATATAATCAGTGCAGATACAAGCCCTATATCGTTACCTATGGGATTAACAATTAGGAGAAAAACAAATGAATACGTTACCGATTATTTCATTAGCCCAACTTAAAAAATCAAGTTCTCCCTCCGGAAATGAAGAACACAAACGGCTATATGATACTTGCTTAGAGCATGGATTTTTTTATCTTAAAGATCATGGTATCTCCTCCGAATTAGTCCAGAAAACCATTCAGGCTTCTCGCAATTTTTTCCAGTTGCCGGAAGAAACGAAAAAAGCCTATAGTCAAGACAAACAAACTGTTTATCCAAATACCTGTAGAGGATACAGCCCCCTCTATGGTGAAGCTCTCAATGGAGAAGAAGGGCCCGATCCCAAAGAGCTGTTTGATTTAGGCATAGAACGCCCCCATGCTGACCAACCTTTTACCGGAACCACCCTGATTCCTGATGATACGGTAGCTCCGGGTTTTGCCTCCTGTCACTATGAGCTTCAAGGGGAAATTCTGACCAAAATTGTTCCCCATCTTTTACGAGGATTAGCCGTTGCTTTAGGGCAGGAACCCGATTACTTTGACCCTTATTTTGATGAACCGATCTTAATCCATCGCACCATTCATTATCCCCCCGAAGGTGGGATTGCCGGGAAACATACCGATAATGGGATTTTCACGATCTTAATCCAGGAATATTTTCCCAACCCTTCCTTGCGTGTATACGCTAAAGAGGCTTGGATTGATGCGGTCTGTCTCAAAGATGCCTTTGTGGTGAATCTAGGGGATATGTTACAACTGTGGACTAATGGCTTATTTATCAGCACTCCCCATGAAGTGATTCATACTCTGGCGAAAAGTCGGATTTCGATTCCATTTTTTGTTTATCCCAAGGTGAATGCCGTTTTTCAGCCCATCGGCAGCGATGAAAAGATCAATCCGACTGAGATTATGTTGAAAAATTTTAATTCCATTTGGGTGGAGAAAACGGGAGGCGGTCGCGCTCAAGAGTTAGTGTAATGAGTTGATCGTGCTATCTTGTGCTTAGTGGTGAACGGGTTAAAAAATACAATGACTACAGTTAGTTTTGTGCGGGCCAACTCCTACGATCGCGAAGCTCTACAGGCTGCTTTGGTGCAGGTTTTGGCTCCTCTGGGAGGGATCGAGTCGCTGGTTAAACCGGGCGATCGCGTTCTCCTGAAGCCCAATCTCTTAACGGGATCGCGACCGAAAAATGAGTGTGTGACTCGTCCGGAGTTAGTTGTTGAGGTTGCGCGGTTGGTCAAACAAGCGGGAGGTATCCCCTTTTTGGGCGATAGTCCGGCGTTTGGCACGGCTGAAGGGGTGGCTCAGTCTAATGGTTATTTACCATTTTTGCAGGAGGTAGAATTACCGATCGTAGAATTTCGGGGAAGACGATATGAAACGGAGGGCGATCGCTGGGGTCATTTGTTGCTCTCTAAGGAAGCGATGGAGGCAGATGTGGTGATTAATTTACCCAAGATTAAATCCCATCAACAGTTGACTATGACCTTGGGGGTTAAGAATTTATTTGGCTGTGTGCCCGGTAAAATGAAGGCATGGTGGCATATGCAAGCCGGGAAAAATCCCCAAGAATTTGGGGCGATGCTTGTAGAAACAGCTCGTACCCTTGCGCCAAATTTGACCATTATTGATGGGATTATTGCCCATGAGGGAAATGGGCCGATGAACGGTACACCCCGGTTCCTGGGCATTTTAGGGGCATCTGAGGATGTGTTTGCTCTAGACTTGAGCCTGTTGGAGCTGTTGGGAGTCGATCCCATGATGGTTCCTACCCATAAGGCGGCTCTGGCGGCGGGGTGTTATGCTGAGGAGGCTGTGGAGTTTCCCTTGTGTCATCCCCAGGAGTTGGCGATCGCCGATTGGAAGTTACCCGATAGAATGCAACCCATTGATTTTGGAATGCCACGGGTGATTAAATCTACATTTAAACATTTGTATATTCGCTTAATTAAAGAACCCATCAGCGCCTATCAAGCTCAGAACGTTTCCTAAGCCAGTGCTTTGCGTTGCTCTCGGTATTGCTCCACTTTCAGCAAGTCACCGAGGGCACTACAGGCAACAATTAGGTTGCCTAGAGTTTGTCCAGTTAAGCGTTTGTCTTTGAGGCGTAGGGCAATTTGCAAGCGCTGCTCGTAATAGTGAGTTGCTTTCTGATAGTTACCGAGGGCATCGTGAGCCACCCCTAAACTGCCTAGGGTTTGTTCTCTTACCCGTTGATCTTGCATTTGTTCGGCTAAGTGTAGCCGTTCTTCATAATAGGTAATTGCTTGGGCGTAGTCTCCCAAAGTGTGGAACGTATTGCCTAGGTTTCTTAGCACTTTGGTGATTAAACGTTGATTGTTGGTTCTCCGAGCTAATGCTAGGAGTTGTTGGTAATAGTCGATGGTTTTATCGGAATTCCCTAGGGCATGGTGGGCGTTGGCCAAGTTCCGCAAAATTTGGCTCTCCATTAGGGGGTTATCTTGCTCTTGAATCAGGTGTAAACTTCGAGTTTGGTATTCGATCGCTTCCGGTAAGTCGTTGAGAGCTTTGTAAACCAGGCCCAAATTGTTATAACCAATCGCTAATAGGCGATCCTCTCCGATTTGTTGCGCCAGTTCAATACTGCGACTTTCAGCAGCAATAGCTTCTGTGTAGTTTCCTTGATGGCGATAAGCATTGCCTAAATTGCCCCAGGTTTGAGCTTCTAGGCGTACATTACCCAGTTCGTGGGCTAATTCTAATCGTTGTTGTTGATATGCAATGGCGCGATCGTAGTCCCCTTGGGCATAATAGGTATGACTTAAATAACCCAAGATTTGACTCATTCGCTGATGGTTTTGCAGCGCTTCATAGAGGGTTAAGCACTCTTGCCAATGGGCTTGAGCTTGTTTCACATTTCCTTGTTGCTGAGAAATCCTGGCTTGTTCAAAAAGGAGATCGGCTTGATCGGCAAGGGTAATCATGGATAGACTGGCTGGATTAAAGTCCCCCTCTTCGCGCGGAACCAATGTATCCCGGTGTACCCCCTCTCGATGAAGACTAACCACGGTTTGTGCTTTCCCCTTTAAATAGGTTGATCTCGATTTCATCGTTTCGATCGCTCCCTTCTAACAGATTCACCCGGTTTACCCCCTTCGACTGCACCTGAATTAAATATTAAGAAGGGTATACTTTTAGGATAGCCGACCGGATAGGGGGAATCACTCCGTATTTTTGCTGATTTTTTATCAAGTCTTTAAAAAAGGACTATTATTATTAGCAATCCAACCAATTTTTGAGGCAATTTCTATCAATTTGACAAAGAAGCGTTTTTTTTGTAAAGTTATAAGTTATTCTGCCCGTTTTATGTCAAAAATTTAAATTAACCGGATCGTTCCTTGTCTATTCCCCTGCATGAAGAACAGCTTCTATTCTCTCCAGCCTCTCCTGAAAGCACTGCTATTCCGGCAATCTTCGCCTTTCCTAACAGCTACAGTATCGGCATCACCAGTTTAGGTTATCAGGTGATTTGGTCGCAGTTATGCCAGCGATCGGACGTGGCTGTGAGTCGTTTATTTACCGATGGGCAGGAAAAACTGCCCAGACAGGCTGAACTGCTTGGTTTCTCGTTATCCTGGGAATTGGACTATGGCAATATTTTGGCCCTGCTCGATCAATTAGGCATACCGAGACGGAGCCAGGAGCGCCACCCCCATCATCCCCTAATTTTCGGCGGTGGCCCAGTATTAACAGCCAATCCAGAACCCTTTGCCGACTTTTTTGATGTGATTTTATTGGGGGATGGAGAACAGTTATTAGGGGACTTCATTGCCCGCTATCAACAGGTGCGGGGTGCATCAAGAGCAGAGCAATTGAGATATCTGGCTCAGGGAGAAGGAATTTATGTACCCAGTTTATATGAGGTAACCTACGAGAGTCCTACGGGGGCGATCGCCGCAATTACTCCCCTTGAGGATACCATTCCCGAACGACCCACGAAACAAACCTATCGCGGTACAACCCTCCTCGCTTCTAGAGTCGTTACCCCACAAGCAGCCTGGGAAAACATTTATATGGTAGAAGTCGTCAGGTCTTGTCCCGAACTCTGCCGATTTTGTTTAGCCAGTTATCTGACCTTACCCTTTCGGACAGCGAATTTACAAGAAGGATTAATTCCGGCGATCGAACAAGGATTAAAATTCACCAACCGGCTGGGATTATTAGGCGCTTCCGTCACCCAACATCCCGAATTTAATACCCTTCTCGATTATCTCAGTCAACCCAAATACGACCAAGTGCGCTTAAGTCTAGCTTCCGTCCGCACCAATACAGTCACCGAAAAACTCGCCCGCATTCTCAGTCAACGGGATAGCCGCTCGATCACCATTGCCATCGAAAGTGGATCGGAAAAATTGCGAGCCATTGTGAATAAGAAACTGCAACAAGACGAAATACTCCAAGCTGCCATTAACGCCAAAGCTGGAGGACTCAAAGGAATTAAATTTTATGGTATGGTAGGCATTCCCGGAGAAGAAGTCGAGGATTTAGAGCCTACCTTAGACTTAATGCAAGACTTGAAAAAAGCTGCGCCTGGATTGCGCTTAACCTTGGGATGTAGCACCTTTGTTCCCAAAGCTCATACCCCCTTTCAATGGTATGGGGTAAACCCCCAAGCCAAGAAACGATTAAAGCTCTTACAAAAAGGATTAGGAAAAATGGGCGTACAGTTCCGCCCAGAGAGTTACAACTGGTCGGTGATTCAAGCACTTATTTCTAGGGGCGATCGCCGCTTATCCCATATCCTAGAATTCACGCAAAACTCCGGGGATTCCCTAGGGAGTTATCGGCAAGCGTTTAAGCATTTTCAAGGACAAGTTCCTGACTTAGAAGATTATGTGCATGAAAACTGGTCAACTGACAGAATTTTACCTTGGCAGCATATCCAAGGAACCCTATCAGTAGAAACCCTGAAACAGCATTTAGCCATGAGTCAGAAGATATAGCAATTGGCGCTCTTTTTTAAAAGCAGTCAACCTTCCCTGTTGGTAGAGCAGTGCTTCTCCCTTGGAAAAAGAGAGGATGACATCAAAGGAATGGGCTTGCTATGATGAGGGCATTTCAACTTATGCACCATCATCCTTACAAAACTATGAAGCATCTATTTTTAACTCACAAGGGGTTAACCCTGAGTGCCTCTGTTCTCCTGGGTGTACTAGCCACTCTGGTTCCATTCCGTCAAGTGCTGGGGCAAACTCGAATGGCTCAACTACAAGATTATTGTTATCAGAGTGAAAGCACTTATTTATTAGCCGAAACTGCCAATTTTTGGGTGAGTATTTGTGGCGGTGATGCCCCTTACACTTATGTGGGTGTAGATAAACAGACAGGAGATGATATTCGCCTAGAATTGAGCGATTATGATTCTAGTGGAGAATATTTTGAAGCTCGGAATGGTAACTATCTGTATTATATTATTTTTAACACCGCTAAAGGGTCTTTTTTGGTTGTTGAAGAGGACGGTAGGCAAATTTTGCAAGAACCAATTCTGAATTGGGAATAGGCAGCAATAACCCACCAGGTAAGGATGATTTGCCCTCACCCCCATTCCCTTCTCCTGTGGAAGAAGGGAAGTTGATTAACAATTTTAAGGCTATTCTGGATTAGAATTATGCTGAATTTTGAGAAATCGACTTTAATTGATGCAACCGTAGAAAGGGTTTGGGAATTCCATGAACGGGAGGATATTTTGAGTGTGTTAACTCCCCCTTGGCAACCGGTGAAAGTGTTGCGTCGGGAAGGGGGTTTAGGAGTGGGGGCAATTACAGAGTTTGAAATTCAATTGGGCTTAATTCCGATTAAATGGTTGGCCCGTCATACAGATTGTGTTCCCTATGAATATTTTGTCGATCGCCAAATGGAAGGCCCTTGTCAGAGTTGGGTGCATCGCCATGAGTTCACCCGCGAAGGCGATCGAACCCGCTTAACGGATACCATTCGCTTGG
Organism: Roseofilum capinflatum BLCC-M114; assembly: GCF_030068505.1. Taxonomy (NCBI): domain Bacteria; kingdom Bacillati; phylum Cyanobacteriota; class Cyanophyceae; order Desertifilales; family Desertifilaceae; genus Roseofilum; species Roseofilum capinflatum. The sequence goes on along the minus strand of NZ_JAQOSO010000028.1, from coordinate 23,592 downwards.
AATTGTTTGGGGGAGAGATAACAGAATTTTTGTTGGGTCGCTTTGTAATTGACCGGTTGGAGGATATGTTTACTTATCGTCACCAAGTGATTCAACGCTACTGCGGAGGTAATTAACCGATTAGCGATTACCGATTACCCATTAATTAATTCAGGTTTGACTCGTTCCAAAAAGATGACCACCATGGCGGTAAATAGGCCTTCTAAAATGACTAAGGGAATATGGGCAAACATTAAGCCCCATAAAGAGGCTTGTTCTAGGGTTTGGTCAATATCAACGGGTAAGGTGAGTAATACCACACTTAAGAACATGGTAGCGGATAAACCGACGGCAGTGCTGCCAGAAAGAAAGCCAAATAAACCCGTCCAGGGTCGATCTCTACCACCGAAGGCAAAGCGAGAGCGAAAGATATATCCGGCAAGTAAGGCGGGAAGTCCCATTAATAGAGCATTGATTCCGAGGGTGGATAGTCCTCCATGTTGGAACATGACGGCTTGAAAAAATAATCCAATCACAATGGCGGGAAAGGCATAATAGCCTAATATGGCTCCGAGTAATCCATTAAGAACTAAATGGACGCTGGCGGGAGGAATGGGAAGATGAATGGAGGACGAGACAAAAAAAGCAGCCGTGAGTAAGGAGGCTTTGGGAATTTGTTCTTGGGTGCGATCGCTTCTTTCAATCTGTTTTAAAGACCATGCCATGATTCCCCCACTCATGGCATATCCCACGATCGCCACTTGCGGGGGAAGCATACCATCAGGAATGTGCATTCGACTGACTCCGATTACTGCGGGGATGACTGCGGGAGAAAAATAGGGCGGTTCCGATAAATCCCCAGATCGCTGAGGCAATCATCAAGCCTTTTTGCATAGAAGTATACCCTCCTAAAGTCGCATTGGCGATCGCCGGTTGGGAGGCTTGAGAGTCAGAGTTTTGGGCTTCAGGGTTGGGAATATGGAAAATTTGACCATGCCCCGCTTTACGAATTCTGACTGTCCATGTTCCGGTTTGACCCGGTTCGGGTACGAAAACAAACTCACCTTGAGTATCGGATATGCCTTGCATCCAAGGGTTAGCCGGGTCATCAGGAGCGTAGATAGTCACTTGAGCGTTATCCATCGGTTCCCCAGAATCGTAGGTGGCTTGGATTTGAACGGCCGGGATCTGATGATGTTGAATTTGTACCCCATGGGCGATCGCTTTTTCCGAGAACGCCAACAGGGAGACGATCCCTAGTGGGATTAGTGTTTTCCATCTCATAAACAATACTTGGGTAACTGGGACAGGTGAGGACAATGAACCTCTAAGAATCAGCATAGTCAGGGCTGAAGTGCAGATCGAGGTTTTTGAAGAGTAACTTAAGGTTGTGTGGGTATGGCCTCAGATTGACGACAATGGCCTTCACCCACGTGGCCTAGGGAGTTCAGTGCTACATCCAAGCGTTTCACCTCTTCGGGGGTCAGTTGCGATCGCCACATGGACTCATCCAACTCGACTGTGCCATTGTTGGCCAATTTTGCCAATGGCTCAAACCCTAACGCACCCACATTGATCGCATCATCAGCAGGGGCACTAGCATCCCCAAAAATATGATCGAAATGAAAAGTTGCTTCCACATCAGCCCCTTGATCGGCCATCACAATTCCCTTTCTTTGATCGCCTACAAATTCACCGCAGGTATAGGTATACTCTTGATTGATACTGACCTGAAAATTAATTGTCTCATCCTCTTTTTGAGCAATACCATCGAGTACCACGGTGTGACCGGCGGCTGGCCCTTCTGAAGCCGGAACCATTCGCCAAGAGACAGCATTATAAACCCCGACTGGAACCTCCTGGAGCTGATCGACCACAATCGGTTCCGCCTCAGCATCCCCAGCCGCCAAATCTACGGTTTGGGGAGAAGTAAAGGTTAGGGTTGTTGTTGCGTCGATTTCGCCATCTTCTTCCGAATTAAAAGCTGGGTCAGTCTGATAAGCCGTTACTTGATCTAAAGTCACATAGACATGGTTAAAATCGATTTGCCAACCATCTTTAGAAGTAAATCCTTGGCGAACAAAATCTTCACCATTCGCCTGAAACGTTAAGCTTCCTGTCCCCTCTTGAGAAACTTCTTCTGGAGGTGAAGAGCTGTTACACCCGATCAAACTACTGGTGACCATAAGGGAAATCAGCAAGTTCTGAAAACGTTGATTGACCATATCTTTTTGACTTGACATCTATTTCTAGTCAAGCGAATCTCTGTAGGGATTACAATGCCCCCTGTGGGGATAAAAAGTGGGACGCGATGAGTCAACTAGGGGCTTTAAACCCTATCCAATCAAGGGTTTACGACCTCTGTTAAAAAATGATGATCTTTTTTTTGCAGCAGGGAAAACTCTCTCCTGTATCCGATATAATCTTTTTGAGTGTATAAGTCTATCAGTCATTATCATTATGGATTGGACAGCAGCCCTGCCCACATTGTTGGTTACCCTACGGGAAGGATTTGAGGCCGCTTTAGTGGTGGGTTTAATTCTGGCCTGTTTATACAAGGCGAAACAAACCCATTTGAATCCCTGGGTGTATGGGGGAATTGGCTTGGGGTTAGTGGGGAGTGTGCTGGTAGGTCTGTTGTTAACCTGGGGGATTGAGGCCCTAAGTGTGGCCTATCCCCAATATGAGACGGTAATTAAACCGTTATTAGAAGCTGTATTTGGCACGATCGCCATTGTGATGCTCAGTTGGATGTTATTGTGGATGACCCAACAATCGCGATCGCTCAAAACGGAGATCGAAACTTCCCTCTCCCAAGCTTTGCAGCAAAATTCTCGCGCAGGATGGGCCGTATTCACCCTGGTGCTGATCGCCGTTTTGCGAGAAGGGTTTGAAACCGTCATCTTCCTGTTATCCTATTTCCAAGAAGGATTTGCACCCTGGTTTGGAGGAGCGATCGGTCTCAGTTTGGCGATCGTCTTAGGCCTCCTCATCTTCCAAGGCTCAATTCAAATCAATATCCGTCTTTTCTTTCAAATCATGGGCCTACTTTTACTCCTCATCATTGGCGGCTTATTACTCTCTGCCCTCATCCACTATGACATCGCCCTCTATCGTTGGGTTCACCTCCATCCTCAAGCCCAATCCCTCTGTATCAATCCTTCCGAATCCTCCTGTATTCTCGGCCCCAGAGTTTGGGATACCTCCGCGATTTTACCCGATCGCCAATTTCCTGGTATTCTCCTCAAAGCCCTCTTCGGGTATCGACAACACCTCTATCTGGTGCAAGCTGTCAGTTATCTCATGTTCATAACCCTCATGGGTGGTCTATATTTTCGTGCCCTCAATCCTATGAGAGGGAATGAGGAATAGGCAAAAGGCAAAAGCAAAAACCCGGTTGTACGTTTTGCCTTAATGATTAATTATCAGCTTGTTTAACTGGCACTTGAATAATAAACTCCGTACCCTTTCCGAACTCAGAATTACAGCCTAAAAAACCTTTATGTTTTTCCACCACAATAGAATGACTAATAGATAATCCTAAACCCGTACCTTTTCCTACCGGTTTTGTCGTCACAAAGGGACTAAAAATTTCCTTAATTTTATCCTCTGGAATCCCTGGCCCATTATCCGCAATCTTAATTTCCACTTTACCTCCACTGATCACCTTAGTCGTTAACGTAATTTCATTGGGATTCTCTCTCAAATCATCATAACTTTTATGCTCATTCTCATTTTGCTCATCTAGAGCATCAACCGCATTAGCTAACAAATTCATAAACACCTGATTTAAGGGGCCAGCATAACAATTAACGATCGGTACATCTCCATAATGTTTATTGATTTGAATTTCTGGTCGTTGATCGTTAGCCTTTAAACGATGCCTCAAAATCATCAACGTACTTTCCAAACCTTCATGGATATCCAAATCCGTACAAGTATTACTATCAGACCGAGAAAAATTACGCAAAGATAAACTGATATTGCGAATTCGTTCAATTCCTGACTCCATAGAAGAGAGCATATTGGGCAAATCTTCCATTAAATAATCTAATTCAATATCCTCTGCATGTTCAGCAATTTCATCTCCCGGATCGGTAAACTGTTTTTGATATAACTTCAAATGCTCAAAAATATCTTCCGTATATTCCATCGCCATACTAATATTCCCCGCAATAAAGCCCACAGGATTATTGATTTCATGGGCAACTCCAGCCACTAACTCCCCTAAGCTCGACATTTTTTCACTTTGAATGAGTTGAATTTGAGCTTGCTGAAGTTGACTGAGGGAGTCTTTTAATTGTGCGGTGCGCTCTTCCACTCGTTGTTCGAGATCTTCTGTTAAGCTTTTTAACTGTTCATTTTGAACTTTGAATTGATGAGTTAAGTTTTGTAACTTAAGATGAATATTCATCCGAGCCAAAACTTCATCCTGTTGAAACGGTTTGGTGATATAGTCCACTGCGCCAATCTTCAACCCTTTGACTTTATCAACCGTATCTGATAAAGCCGTCATGAAAATAACGGGAATATCCTGGGTTTGGGGAGACGCTTTAATCCGACGGCAAGTTTCAAACCCATCAATCCCAGGCATCATCACATCCAATAAGATCAGATCGGGGGTAATTTCCTGGAGCTTTTCTAGGGTACTTTCCCCATCCTTAGCCACCAAAACCTTAAACCCAGATTCTTTTAAAAAGCTAAAGAGGACTTTGATATTTGTCGGATTATCATCGACAATTAAGATCAAGTCTTGTTTAGGTGTTTCCATAGGTCATTTCTCCATTCTCTTTTGTTAGACTAACTTTAGGAGTTCCCCATCGGCAAGCTTCACAGTAGAGGGAGAGTGCTGACTCATAAGGAACATCTGAAGGGACGGGGGTGATCTCTATCATCAGACTGGTCTCGGTTTTGATCCAAATATGGAGGATTCCTCATTGATACTTCACAGAGTGTGCAAGTTCATAAGTTATGATTGAGCTTTTGGCTGCTCTCTCAGCTTCTGCGTCGGCAGGTCTGAGAATTGCCTTACCATTATTAGTGATTGGTCTATTACACGGTGATTCCCTCTGGTCTCGTGTTCCTATTCTATCTTTAATTCCGCCCCAAGTTGTGTTGGGAGTGTTGGTGAGTTGGTCATTATTTGAGTTGCTTGCACCTAAGCAACTTTTAGGTCAACGGGTGCAGCAGTTACTTCAGATCGTGTTGAGTCCTGTGGTGGGAACGATCATGGGAATGGCGATCGCCCAGACTGCTCTGGAACACCCCCCCTGGATGACTTGGATCGTTGGTGGAGTGGGTGGGATCTTAGCTTTAGTCTTGCAATTAGTACAAGCGGGATGGTTTTATCGTCTCCGAGGACTTCCCCTATGGGCCATTTTTCTGCAAGATTTTCTCTGTGTATGTTTGGTGTTATTTGCCTTTGATGCCCCAGAACAGGGGGGATTGATTGCTTTATTGTTGTTATGGTTGGCGATTCGCAGTTCTAAGGAGTGGTATCGCTGGTATGTGGAGCAGGCAAAATCGGGCGATCGCCACCATCCCCGTCGCCATAAACAGAATCCCGATTAATCGATCGCATCCGGCAGCTCTAAAGCCATTTGGTACAATTTGCGTTTGGGAACATGGGTAAGTTGGGCTAAATGGCGGCTGGCTTGCGATCGCGACCATCCTTGTTGTAATAAATCAGCTAACTCTGCTTTCAGGGCACTTTCAGATAACGCTACAGTCTCCATCTCTGCACCTGCCAACACCAGGGTAAATTCTCCTTTGGGGTGATGCTCTTGATAATATTGGATCGCTTCCTCTAGTGTTCCTCGCCAAAACTGCTCATAGAGTTTAGTCAATTCGCGAGCAATAGTAATTTTGCGCTCTGCTCCACAAATATGGCTTAAATCTTGCAGCGTCGCTGGCAAGCGGTGGGGCGCTTCATAGAGAATAACCGTACGAGTCTCTGTTTTGAGCATCTCTAAACGCTGTTTACGGGGTTTCCCTTTGGGGGGTAAAAAGCCCTCAAAACAGAAGCGATCGCTCCCCAAACCGGAAGCAGACAGAGCCGTTAGAGCCGCATTTGCCCCAGGAATAGGAATCACATCTAGTCCAGCATTTAACGTAGCTTGAATTAATTCATAGCCCGGATCGGAAATACCTGGAATCCCCGCATCACTGACTAAGGCGATCGCCTTTCCCTCTTGCATCAGCGCCAACAGTTCTGGAATACGCTGCTGTTGATTATGCTCATGACAGCTCATTTGCCGAGTCTGAATTTGGAAATGTTGCAATAGCTTACCCGTATGGCGAGTATCTTCAGCAGCAACGATCTCCACCGACTGCAAAACTTTCACCGCCCGAAACGTCATATCCTCTAAATTTCCAATCGGCGTTCCCACCACATATAATGTCATTTCAATTAAAAATTATGGGTCATAGGGCATATACCTATTCCCCCATTCCCCTCAAGATTGATTTAATCCATGCTCGATCGCAAACCGGACTAACTCCGTGCGGCTGTTGGTTCCCGTTTTGACAAACAATCGGCTCACATATTTTTCCACATTCCGCACGCTGGTTTCCAGACGGCGAGCAATTTCCTTATTCATCAAGCCTTCTGTGACTAAGTTCAAAACACTTTGCTCCCTAGGGGTAAAATCAATTTGAATCGGGCTGGTTTGAGTCGATACCGTATGCCCTTGTTGCAGAATGCCCTGAATTTGATTGAGTTGTTGTTTAATATCATCCAATTCTGTTGAATTACTCGCTGCTGCTCGTCGTTCGAGTAAGTTTTTGATGATTACTTCTAATTCTTCTGGATCAAAAGGTTTCGGTAAATAGGCATCGCATCCCGCTTGATAGCCTTGGATGCGATCGGAAGTCATCCCCTTAGCTGTTAAAAATACAACAGGCAAAGACTTGAACCGCTCATCTTCCCGCAACTGTTGCAGGAACTGATAGCCATCCACTTGCGGCATCATAATATCCGAAATCACTAGATCGGGCACAATGTGTTGGACTTTTTCCCAACCTTCAATAGCATTATTCGCCACTTCTACCGTAAAGCCTGAATCTTCGAGATAAGCTTGCACCGCCTCCCGTAGTCCCGGTTCATCATCGACCAATAACAGTTTTGCTGACATAGCGTTTTAAGCGATAGGGTTAACCTTACTATTGTAACAATTTTTTGACTCACTCTATAAATTTAGGGCGATCGGGCCATCACCCAACCACCCCATTCATCTTGAGTTTATTGATAATGAATTTTAAGAGTCAGTCAACTCTTCAATCCTTCAGACTACTCTTCTTTTTCTAAAGCACTAATAACTTGCTCTTTCTGTTCTTTTGAGAAAGCTTTAGCCAATTTTTCTTCATCTTCTTTAGACAAAGAAGTTCGCAAAACTGTGGCATTAAATTGGGTTAATTGCTCCATCACTTTATCTTCTGTCCATTTCCGAATCAATAGAAACAGAGCTGCATGACCGGGTTCAATGGTTTTACCCACATCCTTGATAAAATTATCATCTACTCCATAATCGGTCGCTTTGCCACTCAAAGCACCGGTAATGGCTCCAACAGCCGCGCCAAACCAGGGGACAAAAAACAGTAGGCCAATTAACATACCCCAAAATGCACCCCCTAATGCACCGGCACTCACTAAATTAACCGCTTGGTCAATTTTAACTTTACCTTTGGAATTGCGTTTAACAATGGCAGCATCTCCTAACTCAATCAGATATTCTTTTTGCAATTGGGCTAGTTTATCCCGCATGGCATAAGCATCTGCTTCATTATCGAAGGCTAAAACAACTAATTCACTACTCATAGAAAGCACCTTGCTCAAGTTTCTGCAATACTTCAAACAACATTTAGGCTTATCTGTCTGACCTAAAAAAGGAGATTTTTAACCTATTTCTACTCTATTATATAAGAGTGATGTCCCCAGCGTACAGTGCCATACCCTATGGTCAATTCATCTCGTTTATCTAAACAGCGTCGTCCCTTCGTCGGTCAGGGAGTCTCCTTCCCCTTGCAGGTGACTCGTCAAGGTAGTTTGGCCTTGAGTGCCGAAGATCTCAATATTCGGGAGTCCATCGTTATTATTTTGATGACTGACCTGGGGGAGAGGGTTTATCGCCCTAACTTTGGCTGTCGGTTATCAGAATTAGCCTTTGCACCCATGAACCGAGAGACCTTAACTCTGATGCGAATTTGGGTGCAAGAAGCCTTGGAACAGTGGGAACCGCGAATTATTGTGCGACAAGTGTTAACCCTTCCTCGTCAAGAAGAAGGACGAGTTGACCTGATTATTCAATATGAAATTCGGGCCAATCACGATCAGCGCAGTATGGTGTTCCCGTTTTATCTCAAGTCCGAAGAAGGGTGATTTTTAATTGATGTTCGGTAGGGTGTAATTTACTCCTGACTCATTACCGTTGGCCCCAAATATTGAATTAAATAGGGGGAAAATACTTCATAAATTAACGTAAATGGTCGTCCATGATGCCAAAATAAATAATGGCGACCCCAAAACGGCCCTGGTTGCTCAAATGCCTCCTCTAAGGCTTGGGAATGGCCATAATAAAGCCCTTGAATATCTCGATACAACTCCGTTCGCAACCGAGCTAAACTCGCCCAGATGGGTAACGAGCGGTTTTGTAGATAGTCATCCACATGGCTGGCTTCCCACCAAGAGGTGGCATAGGCTAACCGTTGTCCTGATGCGGTTCTCAGCCAAACCTGTCGCCTTAACCTCGGCCCCGGAATGGCGGAAATCTGGGCAGGTGCGCCATCGGGATTCATGCCAATGGAGGACATATCAATTACATCAACTTCCGTCCGTTCGCGGGTTAACAATTGCAAGTGACGAGTGGGGGAACCATCGCCAAGTAAGAGAATTTGCCAAGCTGGAGAGAGTTGTTCGTGGGGTAGTCCGGTTTGGATCTCGGTTTCATCGCCTTGCCATAGGGGATGCAGGCGATACCAAGTGGTGGGGACTGGGGTTCGGGTTTGAGATTGGGCGGTTACAGTCAAGGCTCTTCATATAACTTAACGTTTTCTCAGTCTTATGATAGCGCTATCGGTTGGGTAATGAGTAATCGGTGATGGGTAATGGGGAGTTCCCTTTTTATTTGTAGTCTTAAATACTAAATCCTGGTTTGAGGTTCGCTAAGGTTTGGAAATCACTTAAACTAGGAATAGGCTAGGCAGCCTATGCGTTTAGAGCAATTACAAGCATTTTTATCCGTTGCTAGAACTGGCAATTTTCAACAGGCAGCTCATGAGTGTGGGGTCACTCAATCTACCATTAGTCGGCAAATTCAGGGATTAGAGGCAGATTTGGGGATTCCCTTATTTCATCGTTCTTCGATCGCCAAATTGACGGTCGGAGGTGAAGTGCTGCTTCCCCATGCTCGACGCATTTGCCAAGAATGGCAAACCGCTCAAGAGGAAGTTTCGGAACTGTTAGCGGGAAAACAGCAGGAACTCTGTGTAGCGGCGATTCCTTCTTTGTGTTCCTATGGATTACCTTTAGTGTTACAGCGATTTTGTTGGTCTCATCCAGAGGTGCAATTACGGGTAACGGCTTTAGGGAGCGATCGCGCCTTGAAAGTGCTGAAAGATGGTTTAGTAGATTTAGCACTCATTATGCAAAATCGCTTTTTAACGGCTAGTGCTGAATTAGTCGTCGATCCCCTCTTTGAAGAAACCATAGCCGTATTAATGGCGGCCGATCATCCCCTAGGTCAAGAACAACTGTTATCTTGGGAGGCAATTTCCCACTATCCGCAAGTGATGTTTAAGGATGGATATGGGATGCAACGACTGGTTCATGAGCAATTTAGCAAGCACAATCTTCAATATCGAGCCGTTTTAGAACTCAATACCTTAGACGCTTTTCGAGGTGTGATTCGCCAAGGAGAATTTATCGCTGTATTACCCGAATCAGCAGTACGATTAGCCTCCCAAGACCCTAGCGTGATTTCTCGTCCTCTACAACCGAGCCTTCAGGATGGGGGAAAACCCTTGATTCGTAATGTTGTATTGGTTACGACTAAAGATCGACTACAAATTCCACCTATTGAAAAATTCCGTGCCTTAGCCCTAGAATATATTCCGCCCCAATTTACTCGACAAGCGGCGATCGCCACTCGAAGATAAATAAACCATAAATTATGAGTGATTCCTTCCGAGAACTGTTAAAAAAAGTAGGCAGTGGCCCCCATACTGGAAAACTCCTCACGCGCACAGAATCGGCCCAAGCTGCGCGACAGATGCTGCTGCAAGAAGCGACACCAGCGCAAATTGGGGCCTTTATGATTGCTCACCGCATTCGACGACCGACACCAGAAGAGTTAGCGGGAATTTTGGATGCTTATGATGAGTTAGGGCCAAAATTGCAGCCTCGTCAGGATGGGGAAAAGGTGGTGATTCTGGGAATTCCCTATGATGGGCGATCGCGCCTGGTTCCAGTCAATATAATTACAGCCCTCATTCTCAAAACCGTGGGGATTCCGGTAATTCTCCATGGAGGGAGTCGGATGCCAACGAAATACGGCATTCCCTTAATTGACCTTTGGAAAGGATTAGGAGTCAATTGGGACTCCCTTTCCCTCGATCGCACTCAGGAGATCTTTAATCACACGGGTTTAGGCTTTGTTTATTTACCTCAGCATTTTCCGCAGGCAAATAGTTTAATTCCTTTCCGAGAAGAAATCGGTAAACGCCCCCCCTTTGCAACGGTTGAACTCATGTGGTGTCCCTATTGGGGGCCAGTTCATCTGATAGCTGGGTATGTGCATCCTCCCACAGAAACTCTATTTAAACGCACCTTAGCCCTGCGGGGTATAGAGCAACTAACAACGATTAAAGGATTAGAAGGGAGTTGCGATTTACCCCTCTCTCGCACCGCTATTATGGGACTGAGTAAGGAGCAACAGGCTGAGGTTTCGGACACTCAAGAGCCGGAAATAGTTCTCGAACGCTTCTCGATTAACTGTCGAGACTATGGATTAACCCCATCGGATGTAGGATTAGAATCGGAAGAGATGGCGATCGCCTCAATCCAAGCCATTTTAGACCATCAACCCACCCCCCTCTTGAACTCTGCAATCTGGAACGGTGGATTTTATCTCTGGCGCTGTGGGTATTGTGGTAGCGTAGAGACGGGTTTATCCATGGCTCAAGATCTCCTTTCTGGGGACAAAATAGCCAAAACCTTACAGGATCTGCGTCAGATAATTAATCATTAATCCTTAACAATGCATAAGTGGTTTAGGGTGAATCAGTGGTTTCAAGTCAGTGAGGAGCAAATCGCCGAAATTCTGGATCGGGTGCGATCGGAATTACCCACGACAGAAGCGCTACTCATTGGCAAACCACAAACCGGAAAAAGTTCCATAGTCAGGGGACTAACCGGAGTTTCGGCGGAAATTGTCGGTCAAGGGTTCCGTCCCCATACCCAACATACAGAACGCTATGCTTATCCCTCAGAGGATTTACCGTTATTGATTTTTACGGATACAGTGGGGTTGGGAGATGTTGAGCAGGATACGGATCGGATTATTGAGGAGTTGGCGCAGGAGTTGGAAGGGGAGACAAAGGGCGCTAAGGTATTGATTTTAACGGTTAAGATTAATGATTTTGCCACCGATACTCTGCGTCAAGTGGTGCAAAAACTGCGCCAAAAGTATCCCCAGGTTCCCTGTTTGTTGGCAATTACTTGTTTACATGAGCTGTATCCTGCGGATGTGGAGAATCACCCGGTTTATCCTCCAGAGTTCGAGTCTTTACAACGGGCAGCCTCTGCCATTGAAGAGGGATTGAAGGGCGATCGCGCTCTAGAGCCAGATCGGGTCATTTTAATTGATTTTACCCTAGAGGAAGATGGGTATACACCCGTATTTTACGGTCTAGAACAATTGCGGGATACTTTGGGAGATTTGCTGCCAGAAGCCGAGTCTCGTGCCATTTATCAGCTTTTGGATCAAGGGGTTGGTAAGCAGTTAGGCAGTTTATATAGAGATGTGGGACGGCGTTATATTGCAGCATTTGCGGTGATGGCAGCAACGGTTGCGGCAGTTCCTTTGCCCTTTGCCACCATGCCGGTGTTAACGGCGCTGCAAGCGTCAATGGTGGGCGTATTGGGTAAACTTTATGGCCAAACCTTGAGCGTGTCTCAGGCGGGAGGGTTGGTGAGTGCGATCGCCGGTGGATTCTTAGCTCAAGCCATTGGCAGAGAGCTGGTGAAGTTTATTCCCGGTTTTGGCAGTGCGATCGCCGCGTCTTGGGCCGCCGCTTATACCTTTGCATTAGGAGAAACTGCTTGTGTTTATTTTGGCGATTTAATGGGGGGCAAAAAACCCGATCCCAGTAAAATTCAATCCGTGATGCGCGAAGCCTTTCAAGGAGCAAAAGAACGGTTTAAAAATCAATGATCACCGCTAGGATTAAATTGAATGCTGAGTGTCCTTTTCGTTTTATCAATTCTGGCAGGATTAATCATACTATTGCGGGTCTATCAGCAGTGGTACTCTCCCCATCCAGAATGGGTGCGTAAATTGCTTCATGTGGGAATGGGATTAGTCACCTTAAGCTTTCCCTGGTTATTTGATTCTCCCGTACCGGTAATCGGGTTGGCCATAGGGGCGATCGCCTTTTTATGCAGTATTAAGTTTATCCCTTTCTTTCATGCACGGCTCGGCAGTGTAACCGATGGTGTCGGCCGTAGCTCCTGGGGAGAGGTGTATTTCCCCCTATCAGTTGCCTTAGTTTTTACCTTATCCCAAGGCGATCTGGTTTGCTATCTGATTCCCATGTTGCTTCTAACCCTCGGAGATGCAGTAGCAGCACTTATTGGGGTCAGCTATGGATTGCACACCTACAGCACCTCAGAAGGGCGTAAAAGTGCGGAAGGCTCGATCGCCTTTTTCACCGTTGCTTTTTTAAGCACCCATGTTCCTTTATTGTTGCTCACAGATACAGGACGAGCCGAAAGCCTATTAATTGGGGTGATTTTAGGCTTGCAGGTCATGGTTTTAGAGGCGATCGCCTGGCAAGGATTGGATAATTTATTTATTCCCGTCGGTGGATTGATCATGTTAAAGCTATTTCTGCCGATGGATATTCCTGACCTTATTTTTCGTCTCATCCTTACCTTAATTGTGGGCATATTAACCCTGGGTTGGCGAAACCGAACGACCCTGAATGATAGCGCCGTTCTGGGAAGTGCTTGGTTGGGGTATTTAACCTGGGTATTAGCAGATTGGCGCTGGTTTCTTCCCCCAGTTATTTTATTTTTAGCCTATTCTTTGCTCTGTCCTTGGACTCAACAATATCAGGAACGCCGTCATGATATGCGTGCCGTTTTGAGTATTGGCTCAACGGGGATTTTATGGTTATTGCTGGGAAAAGTAACGGGTCAACCGGTTTGTTTTTATGCTTATACCCTGGCCTTTGCGGCTCATCTAGCTATCATTGATATTGCTGTACCTCAATTTCATCCCCAATTACCTAATGGGGCGTTTATTGGGCGCTCTGTTCTTAAAGGCTGGGTGTTAATTTTTGTACCATTTCTCTGGATTCAAGGTTGGGAAGCTCAGGCGATCGCCTATGCTGGAGAAGGATTGGTTACCGTGGGACTGATAGCCATTGCCTTTGCTATCCTACAACAGAGTTGCCGGGAACTCGATGAGACTTGGATGTGGATCGGGCGATCGGCGATCGTTGCTTTCGGATCGGCCATCAGTTTAAGCATTTGGGTAATAGGTAATGGGTAATGGAGATTGCTAACCGTTTACAACTTAAATGAAGATGCTATATGTACAAATATCATTTAATTCAAAAAGCCTCCGAGCTAAACTCTTTACCGGGTAATAATCGGATTACTGCCTTAAGTGGAAGCCTTTTTAAGCAACATCAACCCGATTCACATCTGGCCGTTTTGCAGGATCAAACCTTAGTCGCTCGCTGTTCCCTTTGGTGGAAAAATACCCCAAACTATAGTCAAGAAAAATTAGGATTAATCGGCCATTATGCTGCTCAAGATCAGGCCAGTGCCCAGGCTTTATTTAGTCATAGTCTAGAAATTCTGCGGCAACAGAACTGTACCTTAGCGGTTTCCCCCATTGATGGCAATACCTGGCGAAATTATCGCTGGATTACGGATCGAGGAAATCATTCGACTTTTTTTCTCGAACCCGATCATCCTCCAGAGTACGTTGAGCAAATTCTAGAAGCTGGTTTTAGTCCTTTGGCTCGCTACTATTCTGCCTTAGTTACAGATTTAAATCAAAGCGATCGCCGCTTAGAGCGAGTGAGCGATCGCCTGAAAAAACTCGACATTACCATTCGCCCCCTCAACTTAGAAGACTGGGAAGAAGACTTGCATCAAATTTATCAAGTCTCTCGCATTGCCTTTACGCGAAACTTCTTATATACCCCCCTCCCTGAGTCCGAATTTATCGCCCAATATAGCCCAGTTCGTGACTACATTCAGCCAGAATTGGTATTATTAGCCCACCAGAGAAAAAAGATTGTAGGGTTTTTATTTTCTCTTCCGGATTTTTGCTTAAGACAACAGAACTTACCTATCGAGACCGTTATTCTTAAGACCGTTGCCGTCTTGCCCCAAAGGGAATACGCCGGACTAGGGAGTTTATTGGTCTACCAATGTCATCAAATTGCCCAAAAATTAGGCTATCAATCCGTAATTCATGCTCTTATGTATCAAGGCAATTCATCCCTGAACATCAGCCATCGATATGCCCAACCTATCCGTCAGTATACCCTGTTTGCCAAAGCTATTTAAATCGCTTATACTTGGAAATAAATCTCCCCTTCAGTAGAGTGCAGGGGAAGCCTTAAAAGTGTGACGTTAAGGGAAAACGGTTTACCCATTACCCATTTCCATAACCAGCGCGTTTCATGTCCGCGAAAGCGGAAAGCGCTATATCATCCCGCTTGAGAACGCCATGCCGTACTTAATCTACGCTCCCCATAGTCAGGATGAAAAACTCTATGAATTACGTTGGGGAATTAATACCCTGGGGCGATCGCTTGATAATACGATCGTCATCAGTCACGCCAGTATTTCCCGACACCATGCAGAAATTCACTGGACACCGAGAGGGGTGGAAATTTGCGATCTTCATAGCAGTAATCATACGTTTATTAATGAAAGTCGCATTGAAAAGAAATGGCTCAAGGATAAGGATATTATTCGATGTGGTAAAGTAAGTTTCCAATATCGAGAGCAACTCGAAGTATTGGAAGAAAAAACAGGTTTAGATCCTCAGCAAAATCCTACCATTATTAAAGAATTCTCCGTAGAACAAGGAGAGGTAGGAATGCCAGAATTATTATCAGATGAGGAAAAATCCTTATCCTTACTCAAATTAAGAGAGCAAGATCAGCAAAAGCGCAAAGAAGATAAGCTGAAACTTCTGTTAGAGGTCAGTAAACAGCTCTCCTATCCAAAAAGGTTAGATAAATTACTCAAGAAAGTCCTAGAAATTCTGTTAGATTTAATGCAGATCGATCGTGCTGCTATTTTATTAATTAATCCCCAAACCAATAAACTCCAAGTCAAAGCGGTCAATTCTCGCCCCGGCATTCATGCAGACTATCAATTTTATAGTAAAAAAATCACCGATTTTGTCTGTGAAAAACAACAAACTATCATGACCGCAGATGCCCAAATTGATGGTCGATTTAGGGATTCTGACTCGGTAATTAGTCAATGCATTCACGCCTCTATTTGTGCCCCTCTCAAACCCCGCGATACAGTGATTGGGGTGTTATATGTGGATAATTTATCCTTAGCTAATGTTTATTCTGATGAAGATGTAGAATTTCTAACTGCTTTAGCCAATCAAGCAGCGATCGCCATTGACCATAGTCAACTCTATCAAAAAATGGAATCAGAAGCCGTTCTCCGGGACAAACTAGAGCGATTTTTCCCCAAAGCCGTGAGCCGTAAACTGCGGGAAGAAGGCAACCTCAACAAAATTGTAGATACAGAAGTTACTGCCCTCTTTTCTGATCTCAGTCAATTTACACAGATGTCCTCCCTCATGTCTCCCCGTGCCGTGATTGAAATGCTCAATGAATATTTTGGCATGATGGTGGAAGAAATTGTTTTTCCCTACGAAGGAACCCTAGAAAAATATATTGGAGATGCCTTAGTTGCCGTCTGGGGATCGCCTTACCAAAGAGAAGATGATGCAGAACGAGCCGTCAAAGCAGCGATCGCCATGCAATGGGCGGTCAGACGGCTCAATATCCAACGGCAACAGCGCAACCATCACCCTATTCATATTCATATCGGCTTAAATACAGGACGAGTCGCTTCCGGAAATATTGGTACAGAACGTCTGATTCAATATGCCCATATTGGCGATACCATGAATGTCGCCAGTCGTATTTGTAGCGAAGCTAAAGCCAATGAAATCCTCATTTCTGCCAGCACTTTTCTTAAACTGAAGCAGAACAAAATTCCCGTAGAACGTTTACCTCTTGTACAAGTCAAAGGAAAAAAAGATCCCCTACAAGTCTATCGCGTTCTTTGGGAAGAACTGCCCCATCAAGACACCTTAAATGTAGAAGAAAGTTGAGGTAGGTAACCCTAGAATATAGCCTTGAGAGTTACGGAATAGGCAATTTTTACTTGATTTGACGGATGAGACCATTCCCTTTTACCCTGAACAAGTGTCTATGACTTAGGTGAATATGACTGTGAAAAAAATTTGGCTTTTCTGTTTGATCCTGACAGCGATCGGTTTATCCCTCATTATCCCTCCCTCCGCAGATGCTAGAATTGCCCCCTGTCCCTCCCGTCCTCTCTTCCTGAGAACACCCCTAGAGTGTCAGATGGCGATCGGTGACTTGCATCCCACACAACCCGTCGTTGGCAAGTACCAAGTCCAATATCAAGTCGCATTTTTAAAAGTTATCGAGCGCGGAGAATCCTCTAAATATGCCACCGTTGAAGACTATGTAAATCAGCGAACAGTCCCCGTTGTCTTAGGGCCAAATAATCAATTTTATATGGTTGACTCTCACCACACCATGAGTTCAATCTGGGAATATTATCAGGGCGATCCCAACATTAGGGTCAACATTGAGATTATTCAAGATTGGAGAAACCGGCCCGATTTTTGGTCAGCAATGCAAGCACAAAACTATACTTATTTGGGAACCCCTGGAAATCAAATCAATCCTGAAAATTTGCCCCGTAACCTCGGTGAATTAAAAAACGACCCTTATCGGGCCGCAGTGGGAATGGCACTTTACTGGGGATTTTTTGAGCGACCGAAAGGCGAAAAAATCTTTTTCTACCAATTTAAGTTAGCAGATTGTTTAAAAGAATTTGGCTTAACCTTACCAGAGGAAATTAACCGTTCCCATGTCTATCAAACCCTGGCTATGATTCACGATCCTCAGTACACCTATGAAAACAGTTCTGCCTGTACGATTCCTCCCCCTAAAGAGCTATCATTAGAGGCCATTGCCCAACAAAATGAACGATAATTAACAAATCCGGGGTAACTGTTCGCCACTGAGCCAATCCAGAATGCGACTGGCCCCAATCTGACTTTTTAGACTCACCTGAGCAGAAAACTCTGAAATTGCTGGTTCCCCTACTTGTCCAATCACTGATGCTTCCCTGTCTGCTTCTGAAGTTTCCCTTAAAATCGATAGGGCTAACTCCACATCAGACTGGGGAATAAAGGCCACAAATCTTCCCTCATTCGCAACATAGAGGGGATCGAAACCCAGAATTTCACAAGCTCCGCGCACGTCTTCCCGAACGGGAATTAAGGATTCGTCAATGTGCAAGTTTAATCCTGAACTGAGGGCAATTTCATTTAAGGTACTGGCCAATCCTCCCCTGGTTAAATCCCGCAAACAATGAATCTGAACCCCTGCTTCAAGTAACCGGAGAACTGGTGCTGCAACGGGAGCGGAATCGCTCTCAATGGTCGTTTCAAAGTCCAATCCTTCACGCACAGCCATAATCGCGATCCCATGTCGGCCTAAATCCCCATTAATTAAAATGGCATCTCCTGACTGCACCTGTTGGGGAGAAATCTTGTTTTTTGACTCAATTACCCCTACACCAGACGTATTAATGAACATTCCATCCCCTTTGCCGCGATCGACCACTTTGGTATCTCCGGTAATAATTTGTACTCCTGCTTTCTGGGCAGCCCCTTGCATCGATCGCACCACCTGCCATAGCGTCTCCATCGATAACCCTTCCTCCAAGATAAACCCCGCACTTAGATACAGCGGCCTCGCTCCAGCCATAGCTAAATCATTCACCGTCCCATAAACCGCCATCGAGCCAATATCCCCCCCTGGAAAGATGAGGGGATTGACCACATAGGAATCTGTGGTAAACGCCAGGCGATCGCCCTTAACAGCAAACACACTAGCATCATGGGAAACATCAGGACGACCAAAAACCGGCAGAAACATCTGCTCAATGAGCTGATGCATAAGCTTACCGCCCCCTCCATGGGCTAACAGCACCTGGGGATAGTTTTGGATCGGAATCGGACAAGATAGGGAAAAATCCGGTGCAGAAGCCATATTCGTAGTTAAATAGGATAAAACAGCCTGGAACTCACGCTCTTTTTCAGCGTCTTCTCATCAAGACGTTTCAGTTTCAGGTAATTTTAAACCATACCTGAAATCTAACCCTCAATTCTTATCACATGAGAGTTTCTCAGACAAAGATAAGTAGACACAATAGAGATTAGCCTACCCAGTCAACCCTTGACCTGGGATTCTATGCCAGAGTAGATCAAGCGACCCAACTGTTTGCCCACAAGGAGATGTATTCACGTTATGGCCTTTCAACTTTTCCCTTCCCCTCTGAAATTGCTGGCATTTGCCCTAGCTCCCGCTCTCCTAGCTCCAGGAGCTTTGGCCCTAGAATTTCCTCCCACTGGTGGGGTGGGCGCTCCTACAGGAGGAAGTGCTGGGGGCGGAGTCAGAGGAGCTTCGGCTTGCGTCACTCCCCAAAATGAACTCTCCTTAATGGCCTTAAAACCGCCTCAACCCGATAATTATGTCGGTCAAACGGTCAGTGATACCCCGACCATGTTCTTTTATGTGCCCAAAACCAAAGCTAGATCGGCAGAGTTTATTTTAGTCGATCGGCAAGGCAATGATGTCTATACTGAGGAGCTAGAACTCTCTAAAGATGGCGGATTAGTCAGTGTAAACATGACACTCCCCGAAGCTATGGGCGATTCAACTGAATATACTTGGTTATTTCTCCTGGTGTGTAATCCCAGTGACCGAGGAGCTGATGAGTCCATTCAAGGGCAAATTCGTCATGTTACTCTAGATCCAAATGTAATGACGGCTTTGGAAGAAGCCCAAGCCGAAGAAGACCTACTTAAACAAGCAGAACTGCTGGCTCAGGCCGAAGTTTGGTACGATAGCCTGGCGATCGCCGCTCAGTTACGAGATTTAGATGCGGGCCCTTGGGAAAGTCTCTTGAAATCCGTAGGTTTGGACAAATTAACCCAAACGCCGATGCTTTCCATAGAAAGAATTACCGGAAATCCTTAGTATCATTGAGATTTTAGGGTGCAGATTCACAGGCAGCATAACTGAAGATTACTGTTTACTGTAACCCTGGGTTCTATGTGGGAAACAATTAAGGATTGGTTATGGCAACAGCGAGGGGTGTGGATTGCGACCCCTTCTGTAGCTTTATTGGTCATTCTGTTACGATTTATAGGCGCTCTCCAAGGAGGAGAATGGGCCCTATTTGATTTATATATGCGCTGGCGACCTCTAGAACCTCGCGATCCGCGAATTGCGATCGTCGGCATTAATGAAGCAGATGTAGAAGCCATTGGTCAGGCCATCATTCCCGATCAAATTTATGCCGACCTGCTCCAAAAGTTAATCGCCATGGAACCTAGAGCCATTGGTTTAGATATTTACCGGGATTTACCCGTTGAACCCGGCCATCAAGCTCTAGTGGAGATTTTTGAGAATACCGATTATTTGATCGGCATTGAAAAGGCAGTTGGAGATGACCAACGCGATCGCGTCGATCCTCCTCCAGCCCTAAAAGCGAAAAACCAGGTGGGAGCCAATGATTTGTTGCCCGATGCCGATAGTAAAGTGCGTCGGGCTTTGGCCTTTCTGGACACGCCAGAAGGGGAAAGGATTCATGGTCTGCCCCTTTATCTGGCTCTACTCTATCTACAACCCGAAGGAATTGTTCCTGAATCCGTCAGTGAAAACACTTGGCGTTTAGGAAAAGGCATCTTTTCTCCCATTGAACCCAATGCTGGGGCCTACTTGGGGGAAGCAGAGGGGGGATATCAGTTAATCCTCAATTATCATGGCCCCAGCAAGTCTTTTGAGACCGTTTCTCTGATGGATGTTTTGGAGGATCGAGTCCCAGAGGATTGGGCAAGCGATCGCATCGTTTTAATTGGTGCGGTGGGAGAATCCTTTCAAGACCTCTTTCCCACTCCCTATACCAGGACTCCCTCTCAACGGATGGCTGGCGTAGAAATCCATGCCAACATTACCAGTTTGATCCTGAGTTCTGCCCTAGAAGGACGACCCCTGATTCAAACCTGGAATGAAACTCAGGAAAACCTATGGATTCTCTTCTGGGCCTGGGTCGGAGCCGTTTTAACCTGGAGATTACGCCATAGTACCGGTTTGAACTCATCCACCATTCGTAAGGCGATCGCCCCCATCGCCACGCTCCCCCTGCTCATGGCTGCCACCTATGGAGCTTTTCTCATCGGATGGTGGTTACCTGTCGTTCCGCCAGTCCTCAGCTTAGTTGGCTCCTGTGTTGCCATTACCGCCTATATTGCCCGCAGTGCTGGCGATATCCGCAAAACCTTTGGCCGCTATCTAAGTCAGGAAATTGTCGCCACCCTATTAGAGCATCCCGAAGGCCTAAAATTAGGTGGTGAACGACGCAAAATCACCATTCTCACCTCAGATTTACGGGGCTTTACCGCCCTGTCTGAACGCCTTTCCCCAGAGGAAGTGATTAAAATCCTCAACTTCTATTTAGGCTACATGGCCGATGTGATTACCGAATATCAAGGAACCATTGATGAGTTTATGGGTGATGGCATTTTGGTCTTATTTGGCGCTCCCATTCCCCGTGAAGATGACGCTCAAAGGGCGATCGCCTGTGCCATAGCCATGCAACTAGCCATGAAACAGGTGAACGTGCAAATGAAAGAATGGGGACTATCCTCCCTAGAAATGGGAGTTGGTATCAATACCGGTGAGGTCGTCGTCGGTAACATTGGCTCTGAAAAACGAACCAAATACGGCGTAGTCGGCTCTCAAGTGAATTTAACCTATCGCATTGAATCCTACACCACCGCCGGCCAGATCTTAGTTTCTGAATCCACCCTGCTTGAAGCCGGCCCAGAAGTCAAAATCAATGGCGAGAAACAAGTTACCCCCAAGGGAGTGAAAACCCCTATTACTATCTACGATATTGGCGGGATTGCTGGCCCCTATCAGCTCGATCTGCCTAAAGAAGAAGAGCATTTCTTTCCCTTATCCCCAGCCCTTCCCCTTCAGTATGCTGTGTTAGAAGGTAAAAATATTAGCGATCGCGTCAACCAGGGTCAATTGATTGCCCTATCAGAAAAAGGTGCAACCATTCTGCTCACCCCAGAATCCGGCGATCGAATTCCATCCGGGTTAACCAACTTAAAAATTAATTTCTTTAAGGATGAGCAACCAGAAAACCGCGAAGATGTGTATGCCAAAGTTCTAGATAACCATCGGTCTAAAGATCGGTTTTCCATCCGATTTACCTCTAAACCCCCCTCTGTAGAAGCCAAGTTAAAGACCTTATATCAAGCGATCTCTAAAAGCGCCTAATTGTGTAGCCATAGACAGCTCTAAAACTGTCACACCCCCTAGCAACAATTTACGGATACCTTTCGACTGGGGAGGTACTGGAGAACAGAACACCTCTCTTGTACACTGCTTAAATTAAGTCTACTCACTCTTCTACAACTATGAATAAATCACTCCTCTCCCGTTTAGCTGCTATTGCCACCACTACTGTCGTTGGGATGACCACCTGGGTGGCTACCGCTCGCGCCTTCTTCGATCATAGCGAAGTTAGACAGGATGATTTTATTGCGATCGCCGCTCCACGAGGCACAAACGCCCATCAACTCCTTATTTTGGAACAAAAATCCAGTACCCGTCAATGTTGGAGTGAAACCGGCCAAAGTCCCACGATTGTCGATCCTCTTTTGCTCAACTTTGACTTTAGCGGTATTTGTGGCCGCAGCACCGACAGTAACGGATTTTCCATTCGAGTTAACAATCAAGATCTTGCCCTCCAGTACAGCCTACGAATCGTCAATCGCAACAATGATTTAGTCTTAGTTGGATCGTCCAATACCCCAGGAGGCCCAGAGATAGAAATTGGTCGCACCTATGGTGCAACCTCCGATTTTGTCAAAATTCATCTCAACCCCGGTTGGCGCTTTGCCAAACGCTCCTATGAAGGTCAAACCCTAGGCCATGTTTACCTTCTCAACGATCAACAGCTCAGTTCATTAATTGGTACAACACCCAATCCCGTTGACCCAAATCCGGTCGATCCCAATCCCGTTGATCCCAATCCCGTTGATCCCAATCCCGTTGATCCCACAACTCCCAGCTTTAAAGATATCGCCAATGATATATATGCCAGCGAAATTAATGAAGCAGTCGATATCGGTTTTATCTCTGGCTTTGCAGAAGATAGCACCTTCCGTCCCCAAAATCCCCTTACACGCGAACAATTAGTATCCATGGTTTTAGAATCTCTCAAAACCATTCCTGGCACTAACGTCAATATTCCCACCAATACCGCCACTAATCCCTACCCTGATGTAGCTTCCTCTCGATGGAGTGCCGCCAAAATCCAATGGGCAAAAGACAACAACATTGTCAGTGGCTATACAGATGGTACATTTAAACCCGCTCAATCCGTCACCCGTGCAGAACTAATGGCAGTTCAACGTCGTGCAGCCGAGTTTGCCCGTAAAACTAGCGGCTTAAATCCCGAACTTCAAGCCAAACAAGATCCCCAACCCTTTAGTGATGTTGATAATCATTGGGCCTCCGATCTCATTACCCAGATGTCTACCTATTGCTCTGTTGCCTCTCCACTCAATGAATCTGGAACTCAGTTTGTTCCCAACGATAACGCTCGCCGCAACTATGCTGCCGCCGCAACTCTACGAATGCTCAATTGCGTGAAATCGGATATTCCCACTGCTTCTGCTCAGTAGCCTTCGGAGTTCAAAGACTCATCCTATCAAGGAGGGAGGGATATCAATCCTTCCTCCTTCTTTTTTCTGGCGATCGTATTTCAGGTACACTCATCCCCCTCAAAGAATTTCAAAATAATTTTACTGAGTATTTAGACTCATTCCGGTTCAAAGGCAACCCTAACCTCTTCAAGGATCTCCAAAATGTCCAAAAATATTGAAAGCTTCAACTCCTCGCCATATATAGTTTGTAGCGTTTCTCGAAAAATAATTTCAAGATTTTCCAAAAAAAGGGTTGACAAGGAAGAGAAGGATTGGTTATATTCGTATTTGT
>NZ_JAQOSO010000027.1 GCF_030068505.1 Roseofilum capinflatum BLCC-M114 | reverse complement strand
TAGGCAATAGGCAATAGGCAATAGGCAATAGGCAATAGGCAATAGGCAATAGGGAGTTCGGCAGTCCCCACCTCCTCGCGTCTCCCCATAGCCTAATAGGATTGCCATTCAGGATAGGGGGTGGAGTCGATAATGGGTTCGATCGCCATTTGGGTTAACCAGTCTTGACCGAGTTGGATGGTGACATCGGATTGTAAATTACCGGTGCTTTCGACTCGCACTTCTCCGAATCCGAGGACGTTGCGAATGGCTCTGGCGCTTTCGATGTTGCCGTCTTGGGCAATGATGCGGGTGGTGGTGAGGGGGTCGCTCCAGGAGTCAGTGGCGTAGAGGTTATAGTAGCCTTGGGTTTCTAACCATGTGTAGAGTTGATCGACGGATTCGAGTTGGCCGGTGGTGTCTTGGATGGCGATCGCCAAGTGAGTCGGATCGATCTGATAATCGTTATAGTCGTTGTAGTCTTCATAGCCGTCATAGCCAAAATCAAAATGCTCGGCCATGAGCGCGTCAATACTGCTATATTGGGGAACCCAGTAACTGGCATCGAATTCTTCGGGTTCGCTAAAGCGTCCGGGTAGGAGTAACATCTGCATTTTAGAGCGATCGGTCTGACCGGCAAAGTTAGCCAAGGCGAGTAATTCTTCTACGCTTAAGTTGGTATCGATATGGGAGCGAACAATGGAGAGGATTTTGGGCAATCTCCCTAGGGTGGCTGGACTGAGGGTTTGCTCAATCATGGCTCGCACAAACATCTGTTGTCGTTGAATGCGCCCAATATCGCCTAGGTTGTCGTAGCGGTAGCGCAAAAATTGTAGGGCTTGGGAACCGTTGAGATGTTGGGTTCCGGCTTTGAGGTTGATGTAGAGATGTTGGCTATCATCTTGGTATTTCATGTCCTTGGGTACATGGACGGTGACTCCTCCCAAGGCATCGATCAGTTTTTCAATTCCTTGGACGTTGATGCGAACATAACGGTCAATGCCGACTCCTCCGAGCAGTTCGCTGATGGAACTGGCGCTTAAAGCTGGCCCACCATGGTAGTTAGCGGCGTTGATTTTGACCAGGCCATGGCCTTCCACCCAGGTGCGGGTGTCACGGGGAATGGAGAGCAGGGTGACTTTGTGGGTAGTTGGTTCAAACCGCAGCATGAGCATGGTGTCGCTGAGGCCGTCAAAGGAGTTGACGAGGGCGTGATATCCGAGATCGGCGATTTCTTCGGGGGGGGTGTCGAGGTCGGAGGTGAGGACTTTCACCCCTAAAATCATGATGTTGACGGGGCGGGTAAGTTCGGGCAGTTGTAGGTTGTTCCCGGAAGAGATTTTTTCCCCTTGGCCAAATACGGCGGCTTCTTCTGGGGTAAGCTTGCTCTGCATTAAGGGGGTGCTAATTAAAGAGACGGCTAACAGGGCCCCGGCGGTGGCGGATAATAGGGCAATCCCGGTTAGTCCTAGTCCAATGGAGAGCCATCGTAAACCACTCCCAAGGGGCCTGGGGACGGGTTGGGGGTAGGATTTGACGGGTGTCTTGCGATCAGAGCGTTGATGGATGGACACGGATTTCCTCACACTTTAATTAGAACTAGATTCAGTTAGAAGAGCTTGAGAGTCTTCTGGTTTAGGATTCAGCCGCAATTGTTACATATTATTGCGTTTCCCACCACTGGTCGATCGCCCCTGATGATTGGGGTGGGGTTTTGTTCCAGTTAGGGCAGGCGATCGCCCAATTGAGAAACCCCTGGAATGCGGATATTTTGGTGTCGCCAGAGGCGAATCATTAACCAAACATTAAGGAAAAAGTAGCCGGAGGTGAGGGTGCTGCTGGCGATCAGCAGGGGTAGATGTAGGGATTCGGAGGCGTTGGCGCTGGTGTTGCAGAAGCTGATGGCGATCGCCCAACTGAGGGCAAGAATGACAGCTAACCGACAGGTGACTTGGGTTTGGCGATCGCCGTTTTTCCGATAGAGCGTCCATAGGGCGGGGAAAAAACCGACGACGGGGGTAAGGTAGATATAGAGCTGTAGGCGCTTGAAATAGGGATTTTCCTTAGTTGAGGGCAATTGGCGATCGGTCATAATCAACTTCCATCAGCACATCCTTTCCTATGCTACAGGCTTTGGCTCGTTCCTTCCTAAGATTAGGGTTCCTCGTCCGGACAATTTTGGGCACAATGGGAATCATTCATCATTTGCTCAGAGTTTCCGGTTATGGTTTGGTCTCATCTATTGTCTGCTACCCTGACTCCTTTATTCCCATTGGCCCTTAGTTCCGCCTCTTCTGTCCCTATTTCTCCTCCATCAGGCACTTGCCAAACTCTGAGCCAACCCCCCAATTTCCTCGTGGTTGCTGGCGGCGCGAATCCGGCCACCAATGAAATCGCCTTAGAAAAAAATGTCCTTTACTTTCAACGGGTGATGCAACATTTGGGCTATAACCCAGAACAAGAGGCTGATTTTTTCTTCGCTAATGGAAATGATGGCCAGCCAACTGTCCGTTATCTCGATGAAAACGATCGAGAACAATTCAAGGTTCCAAAAATTCCGTTCTTAAATGGCTCTTCAACCTTCAATAACTTGGTCGATTGGTTTAATTCTCCCCTCGCTCAATCTATCGATCGCGGTTTATTCCTCTATTTTACTGGCCACGGCTTACAAAATCAAGAAAATACTGAAAACAACACCTTTTTATTATGGAATAAACGAGAAGTCAGCGTGCAAGAATTCACCCAACTGTTAGACCTCATGCCTGCCAAAAAGCCCGTCGTCACCATGATGGCTCAGTGCTATTCTGGCTCCTTTGCCAATATGATTTATGAAGGGGGAAATTCCCAAAATCCAGTCGCCCTACAAACGCGATGCGGTTTTTTTGCTACGGTGGAAACCCTACCCTCTGTCGGTTGCACTCCAGAAGTGAATGAAGCGGACTACAAAGATTATAGTTCTAGCTTTTTCGCGGGCTTAAGTGGTCAAAAACGCACGGGAGAAAATGCCCCTTCCGCCGATTATAATCAAGATGGCAAAGTCTCCTACATGGAAGCCCATGCCTTTGCTAAAGTAGACAATGAATCCATTGATTTACCCCTATCAACTTCCGAAAATTGGCTGCGACAAAAGGCATCAGAGACAGAGATTCAAGAAATTTTGAAACAACCCATCGCTACGGTTATGAAAACCGCTCGTCCGGAGCAAATTTATGTGATTAATCAACTGATGGAACGGTTTGAAGGCAATCATCTCAAGTCCTATCTGGAAAACTTAGAAGATTTAGATCCAGAAACCCTGGAAAATGAAGTTGAAGAAGCCTTTGCCGTGCGCTTAATGCTAGAGTTAGTGAATGTGGGCATGGAAGATAAAGTGCGCCAGAGTCGTCAGGAAGAGGATTTAGCCATCTTAAATCGCTTGCTAGAGTGCGAGCAAGGCTCCTGGAAACGCTGAGAGTTGCGAAAATAGCCTAATTACAGCGCTTTCCGCTATCGCAGTAAGGTGGGCAGGGTATGCGGGTAGAATTTGAAT
Organism: Roseofilum capinflatum BLCC-M114; assembly: GCF_030068505.1. Taxonomy (NCBI): domain Bacteria; kingdom Bacillati; phylum Cyanobacteriota; class Cyanophyceae; order Desertifilales; family Desertifilaceae; genus Roseofilum; species Roseofilum capinflatum. The sequence goes on along the minus strand of NZ_JAQOSO010000027.1, from coordinate 223 downwards.
GATTTGGCTTAGGCTCCTGCCCACCCTACTGGATCGGCAAGCTTAAAATTGGGGGTAAGAGTGTAGGTTGGGTTGAGGAACGAAACCCAACACCCGTCTGACGAAAGTTGGGTTTCACTTCGTTCAACCCAACCTACAGTTTTAAGCTTGCCAAGCCACTACTGGCTTGGCAAGCTTAAAATCATGGGTAAGCTATGTGCTACAATTTACTAATGGAATAAAT
>NZ_JAQOSO010000026.1 GCF_030068505.1 Roseofilum capinflatum BLCC-M114 | reverse complement strand
TGCCCGCACTCCTCGAATTCTTTGATATGACTGGAGTGGGAGCGTCTCGCTCCCTAAATTTTTAATCATGGTATTTCCGCTTCGCGGACATGAATAAGCGAACTTGATATGAGATCCTTCAGTGGGTGGCAGACCACAGAGAGCAAGATGTTTGTCCTGCGGACACCCTACGCTACGCACTCCTTGCTTTACTATGAGGCTTACAATTTCAACGAGGGTAAAAAGCTGACAATCCCAGGGAATATAATCAATAAAACCATCACAATTAATTGCAGAATGATAAAGGGAATTGCCCCTTGATAAATCTCTTCGGTTCGCACTTCTGGGGGGGCAACACCGCGCAGATAGAAGAGGGCAAAGCCAAAGGGGGGAGTAAGAAAGGAAGTTTGCATATTTGCGCCTAAAATTACGCCAAACCAGACTAAATCTAGGTTAAAGGCTTGGGCGATGGGCACAAACATGGGCACGACGATAAAGACGATTTCAAAGAAGTCGATAAAGAAGCCCAGGATAAAGACGATCGCCATACTGATAACGAGAAATCCCATTGCTCCTCCCGGTAGATTGGTGAACCATTCCCGGACTAGGCGCTCTCCCCCTAAACCGCGAAAGACGAGACTAAAGGCTTTGGAGCCGATTAAGATAAACACCACCATGGAGGTGGTGCGTAAGGTGACATCGCAGACTTCTCGCAAATTTTTCCAAGTTAATTGGTGATTGGCGGAGGCTAAGGCGATCGCCCCTAAACACCCCACTGCACCCGCTTCTGTGGGGGTGGCGATGCCAAAGAAAATACTGCCCAAAATCATGAAAATCAGTAGAATGGGGGGGATCATGACTTTGAAGACGCGCATGGCTAACCCTGGGGCTTTGCGGACTTTAGCGGGTAGGGGAGGAGCCAAATCAGGACGAATTGAGGCAAAAATAAGGACATGAATCAGGAAGGCGGAGGTCATCATTAAACCGGGAATTAAAGACCCCAAAAACAAATCGCCAACCGATACCCCTAACTGGTCTCCAAGTACCACCAATACAACGCTAGGGGGGATAATCTGTCCCAGGGTTCCTGATGCGGTAATCACCCCGGCAGCGAGGGCATGATTATACCCATAACGGAGCATGGTCGGTAAAGAAATCAACCCCATGGCAACGACGGTGGCGGCTACGACTCCAGTGGTAGCTGCCAGGAGCGCTCCGACCAGGATAACGGCGATCGCCAACCCTCCCCGCACTCGGCCAAATAAAATACCCATGGTTTCCAGAAGATTCTCGGCAATCCCGGACTTTTCCAGCATCGAGCCGATAAAAATAAAATAGGGAATTGCCAGCAGAGTAAAATTATTCATGATGCCAAAAATCTGTGCTGGCATTGCTGACCACAAGATCGGATCAAATGTCCCCACTGCCATACCAATGAGGGTAAACAGAAGAGCAGTAGCACCGAGGGAAAAAGCCACCGGATAACCGATCGCCAGCAAAAACAGCGCTCCGACAAACATGAGGGGGCCAAGCCAATCCAAATCCATGGGCAGGAAGATAAGGGAAACGGAATGTGATATCAAGTCCGGGTAATCAATCAAAATATAGCCGTAGGGTGGGCAGGAGCCTAGGCAAAATGATTCAAATTCTACCCGCATACCCTGCCCACCTACAAGGATTGGTAATTATAGCTGTTTAATCGGACTTGATATGACTACCCTATCATCAAAATGTGCTAGTCATTAGGTCATGGCCATTGATAGCCAATTAAGAATGACACCGCATTTCTAGGCTAAATGGCGCTGTACCGCTTGGACAAGGTGTTCTGTCCAATGGAGAGCCAGATTATCCTGAATGGCTTCCACCATTACCCGAACAACGGGTTCAGTCCCGGACGCTCTAACCAGGATTCGGCCTTGGTTTCCCAGGGCTTCGGTGGCATGGGCGATCGCCTCTTGCAGGGGTTGGCAACTGTGCCAATTTAAACGAGTATGGCGGTCTTCAACGCGCACATTTTTCAGCAATTGGGGATAGGGTTGGAAGCTTTGGTTTACCAACTCAGCCAGGCTCATTCCCGACTGACGAACAATGGCAGATAGGTGCAGAGCCGTTTGCAGCCCATCTCCGGTTAAACTGTAATGGTGGCAGAGAATGTGACCCGACTGTTCGCCCCCAAGCATAGCCCCGCTTTTAATCATTTCTGCATGAACATGCTGATCGCCCACGGGAGTCCGCACCAGTTGACCTCCCAGTTTTGCCCAGGCATGTTCAAATCCGAGATTAGCCATCACCGTGGAGATAATGGTTTGATTGGGGAGTTTTTGGGCATGATGCAGAGTACAGCCCCAGAGGTAGAGAATATAATCTCCATCTACGGGTCTTCCCTGGGAATCTACGGCGATTACCCGGTCAGCATCCCCATCAAAGGCAAATCCGAGATCGGCGTTGTGTTCTTGCACGGCGGCTTGCAGGGAAGCCAGATGGGTGGAACCACAGTGAACATTAATGCGATCGCCGTCAGCTCGGTTGTGTAAACTGATGACCTCTGCGCCCAGATCTGCAAATACCCCAGGGGCAACCGGAACCGCAGCTCCCCACGCTAAATCTAAAACAACCCGCATTCCCCGTAAATCCAGGGTGTTGACCAAGGGTTGATGCAAAGCCGTTGCGTACTGTTTGAGCAGCTCTGGGCGATGATAATGTTGTCCCCAGTGAGGAAGACTGGTATGGAGGTGCATTTGTCCTCTGAGCGCTGCCTCAATTTGCCCCTGAACGGTTTGAGACAATTTTGTACCATCGGAACCAAAAAACTTAATGCCGTTGTCTTCGGGAGGATTATGGCTGGCTGAGATCATGATACCGGCGATCGCCTCTGTCACTCCCGTCAGATAAGAAACACAAGGAGTCGGGCACAATCCAATGTTCCACACCTCTAAGCCGGCTGCTGTCAAACCGGCGGACAGGGACATGGCCAACATATCGCTAGAATTGCGGGAATCTTGCCCTAAAATGACGATGCCCGAACTCATCCCCGCAGGGCGTAACACTTGTCCAGCCCAAAATCCCAATTGAAGCGCAAAGGGAGCATTGAGCAAGTCCCCCGCCTTTCCCCGAATACCATCCGTACCAAATAGGCGAGAAGGCGGTAAGTTCAGGGGATTCCAGAGCGGATCGAGGGGCGCAATTTCTGGACGACTGGCTACCGGAGTTTGAGGTTTGGATAAAGATTGAACCATTTTCAGAACACTCCACACACAACACACTATCATTGGAGAATATCATAGGCGCTTTTGCCCTGCTTATGAGTCACGGATAACCAGTCATTTCAAAAATGCTTTTTTTGCCCGGTTGAGGTTTGCCCTATTTTCCCACGCTCGTTAACCCGTGGCTACATACTTAGTTTTATTCTTCACTGACGAGCTGGCACAATCCGGATGCAGGGAGTCCACAAACGCGATTTCTCTTAGGTTCTCCAACGGACTTGATATAACTAGCGGGCAAGATGCCCGCACTCCTAAAACCTTTAATATTAAGGCGTGGGAGCGTCTCGCTCCCTAGCTCCTTAATGGGTTGCCGATCGCCTTCACTACCCGCTCCAAACCCACGGAATGGGAGGCTTTCAATAAAATGCGATCGCCGGGTTGCATGAATGCTTTGAGCCGTTCAATTAAGGCTTCTTGGGTGCGATATTGTTCACAGGGGATTTCTTGGATACCGTGGGCAATGCCTTCTGAGTCTGGGTCATCTTCTAAAACCATCACCCGATCGAGATTGAGTTTTTCCGCCCATTCTCCCACTTGACGATGATATTCAAAGGACTGCTCGCCTAATTCTTTCATGGTTCCTAAGACGGCTATATGGCGATCGCCTGGAGTTTGGGATAATAACTCTAGGGCCGCTTTCATGGATTCTAGACCGGCATTATAGGTTTCATCAAGCAGGATAATATCGTTGGGTAAAACATAGCGTCCGGCTCGTCCCGTCGGTAAAGTTACGGATAATCCCCCTTCTAGCCGCTTCCAGTCTAACCCTAAGACCTTGGCCACGGCGATCGCCGCTAGATAGTTGGACGCATTATGACGACCGGGAAGGGGTAAGGGTAAGCGCACTCCGTCTAATTCCATGGTTTCTGGATCGATCAGCGTCCCATGACAGTCTCCTCCCGTGAAGCCATAGGTCACCGTTTCACCCGACCAGACAGTAGCCGCCGTTTTCAGTAATCTCTCATTATCTGCATTTAAGATAGCTACTGAGTCTTTGGGCATTTTTTCGAGTAACTCACATTTCGCTTCGGCGATCGCCTGCTCCGATCCCAACAACCCAATATGAGCGGTTCCCACATTCACAATTACCCCAATTGTCGGCCGAGCTAACTCCGAAAGCAAGGCAATTTGTCCCCGGCCGCGCATGGCCATTTCCAGCACCCCATAGTTATGAGTGTCTGATAACTCCAATAAGGTTTTCGGAACTCCAATTTCGTTATTAAAATTTTGTTGCGTTTTCAGAATATTTGCTGTAAAATTGCTACCCTGGAGATAAGCTAGAACAGTGGCAATTAGTTCTTTTGTGGTGGTTTTGCCACAAGATCCAGTAACCGCAATTACAGGAATCTGAAACTGCCCTCTCCACCAACTGCCTAGAGTTTGATAGGCAGCTAATGTATCTTGAACTTGCAGTTGAAGACCCGGATGGGGAACGGGAGTATCAACAATTGAAGCGATCGCGCCTTTGGCGATCGCCTGGTCAACAAACTCATGGCCATCGAAGCTTTCCCCTCGCAAGGCAACAAAAGCCGATCCAGAAGTCAGAGAACGAGTATCCGTCGAGATTCCCGTCACCTCTAGACTAGGGTCTAATTGCGGATCATGGATGACCGTAGCCCCTAAAACATCAATTAACTGGGCAAGGGTTACCTGAAATGTCATAACGACTTAACTATTGCTTTAACCAACAGGCTGGCCTTCATTCCTGAAGTCTTAATTTCCAGGATACCTCATAAATTCACGCAATCTTTACAGAAAACCCGGATCGACAGGAGGAACTTTACCAAAAATTTAAAAAAAATGCCGTCAATTACAGGTAAATTATATAAAGGTCTTAGAAGCACTGGTCATTTTGATCCATCAATTCAACCCGTTTATCATGGTTTATCCCGATCGGGTGTTGACAGGCTTTGATGCAAAAATCCCAAATTTAACGGATGCAGGGTGACCCCATTCAGGGGGAAAATAGGGGATATAGAGAGTCATATAATTTACTCAAAAATAATTTATTGTAATTTCTAGGCGGAAACCCAGCCGCCGACAAAGGAATCACGAACTAGGGTCAACATATTGGTTGAGTAACAGACGAAGGGGATAACCCCCAAATCACTCAAAACTAGGGGGACGTACAATGAATAAGGTCATGATAACTGCCGGTAACCCATCCAATCGAATTGCACAAGAACAGGTCATCTATGACCATCTACTCGCTTGTGTCCAAGCGGAAACCCCCGATCAACTCGTCGATCGCTTTCAGAAACTATTTATCCAGGGACTCGGATACGAGAATCAAGACGTGGTAGCGGCCTTAAACCAGCTCACAGCCGCCAAAGGAGCAGAAGACGACTTCAAGTTCGTGATTAATCGCTGTTGTCATATCCTCATCAACCAGTGGCGAACCCATCCCCAACATCAGAGCAGCATTCCTGATTTAGTTGCCCTCTTCGATCGGGCCCGGAATGGTTCCGGTGGTGGCTTCACTCACATGCGCTCTCTTCGTCGTCTGCGGTCTCTGGTTCAAGACTTTACCGAAACTGAGCAATATGTAACCCTTTCTCGGTTAGCAGAAGTCTTTAGTAGCACTTCCAATCAAGCCGGAGATCAGGTTCCTCTTAAACAGCTTATCCACCGCTATCCCTACCTCTATTCCCACTGCATGTTAAGCGACCAAAGCAGTTTAGAGCAACAGGATACGGTGAGACAGGTACAAACTCAAATGCAGCAGAAGTTTGAGCAAAACCTGTCCCAGTATGTGACCTATCGAGTGCGGCAAAGCCAGATTCTGCGCGTAGCTTCTCCAGAAAAAGCCAAACGACTGGTCAAACCGCAAGAAAATCCGACCCTATTGAGCGATCGCGAATTAGTTGGGGCCCTCAAACACTATGTGGGTAAAGTCGAAGGATCGTATACCCATCAAGACTTAGCCCAATCCTTCATCACCCACACCGATCAGGTGAGAACCTTCAAAGAGTACAAAGACACTCTTTATGAATATCTCTCCACTTCCGTTGACTCCAGCTATGGTCAACGGAAATTCAACAACCAACTCTACAATCAACTCAGTAACACCCTCTCCGACAGTGACGACCAAAAACCCAGTGATTTCCTGGTGATCCGCACTTGTAGCCAACTGCTCAACTTTATGGTCGTTCAAGGGCAGAAAAATCCCCAACACTATACCTTTATTGACCTGCTCTCTAACAATGGCCCCACTGCTACCATTGGCTTATTGCTGAAAATTGTCCTGATTTGCCGTAAGGTCAGACCCTACTTAGAAAAACGGTTAGCCATCCTCTATAACCACTATGAAGGCTCTACCAAGTCGGCAGTTTCCTGGTTGGTTCATGCCCTTGAACATATGAATGTCGCTCTGAGTACCAACTTCGGCAAAGTCGATCTCTCGATCATTCGCTAAACTCAGGAAAGGAGCCTGATTCTCCTTTGTCAGCGTTTCGGTAGGATACCGATATAATCCATGAGTGCAGCCGATTTTGAGCGAGAACTGGAACAAACCGTCCTCAGCTTTGCCGATATACAAGCCGAATTAAACTATAAACAGGCCACGGAATCCTTACAGTCCTTGGTCAAAAATTTGGATTTGAGCGCCTCAGAACGGTCAGGGCTGGAAGCAGAAATTGAGAATTTACAAACCCTGCTCGACAAGTTAGAACACAGTCGAGTCCAAATTTCCGTCTTTGGGTTAGTGGGACGGGGAAAATCTTCGGTTTTGAATGCTCTGTTGGGCGATCGCGTGTTTGAAACCGGCCCTACCCATGGAGTCACTCGCGCCATTCATGGAGCCTCCTGGGAAATTTCGACTCAACGGGAATCGGACTTAGTACGGGTGACCATTGGCCGGCAAGGCCAAGCCCAAATTCAGTTAATGGATACGCCAGGCATTGATGAGGTGAATGGCCAGCAGCGAGCGGTTCTGGCTCATCAGGTGGCGAAACAGTCGGATCTGATTTTATTTGTGATTGCTGGGGATATGACCCAGGTGGAATATGAGGCTTTGTCGCTGTTGCGAGGGGAGAGTAAGCCGATTTTGTTGGTGTTTAATAAGATCGATCAATATCCGGATACGGATCGGATGATGATTTATGAAAAAATTCGCGATGAACGGGTGAAGGAGTTGCTGTCCCCGGAGGAAATTGTGATGGCGGCTGCTTGTCCGTTGGTTCCGGAAGGGGTACGGCGACCGGATGGCAGTTTGGGGGTGAAGTTGGTGCGGGGAGAACCGCAGGTGGAGGATTTGAAGCTGAAGATTTTGGAGCTGCTCGATCGCGAGGGCAAGTCTTTAGTGGCGTTAAATACGATGCTCTATGCGGATACGGTGAATGAGCGGTTGGTTAAGCGCAAGATGGAGATTCGGGAGGGGAAGGGGAATCAGATTATCTGGAATTTTGTCAGGGTTAAGGGTTTGGCGATCGCTCTCAATCCGGTGACGGCGATCGATTTATTGAGTGCGGCCATCATTGATGTGGTGATGATTCTCAAGCTCTCCCAGCTCTATGGTATCCCGATGACTCAACAGGGGGCGCTGAATTTACTGCAAAAAATTGCGATCGCCATGGGAGGAATTAGCGCTGGGGAATTGTTCGCTAATTTGGGACTCAGTAGCCTGAAGGGTTTGTTGGGTTTAGCCACTCCTGTGACCGGAGGAGCGGCGATCGGGCCTTATCTCTCCGTGGCGATTAGTCAAGCGGCTATTTCTGCCCTATCCTCCTATGGCATTGGCCAAGTGACTAAAGAGTATTTAGCCAATGGCGCATCCTGGGGCCCTGATGGGCCAAAAGCCGTCGTTACCCGGATTTTATCGGGGCTAGATGAGACTTCGATCTTAAATCGGATTAAGGATGAATTGTGGACAAAACTACAAGGCGATCGGGCTTAAACGTTTCGATTTTCTATTTTTAAAGCTAATGTTGTGATTCTAAAAAATAGGGTTTTATATCAAATCTATTTATTTACGCTAAAGATCTCTGTAGGGGCGGGTTATACCCAAATCTTGTAGACTGACAACTATTTTTGTATTCATGTCCGCTTGCGGAAACCCGCACGAACCCACTTCGGAAAGCGGAAACGCCAAGATTACCGAGATGGTCGAGATTGCTTCGTTCCGCTTCGCTCCACTCGCAATGACATACAGCGCTTTGCGCTGTATCGGTGGACAGTAGGAAAAGATCCCCCCTTGCCCTGCTTAAAAAGCAGGGGGATTTTCCGCAAGCGGACATGAAAGGGGGATCAAGATGTCCCACATAACAGCGAAAACTGCTGTTATGGTTAGATTTTTACTAGATACAAATATTCTCTCTGAACCCAGCCGCCCCAATCCCAATCAAAATGTTTTGAGGCGAATGAATCAGTATCGTTTTCAGGTTGGCGTAATATTAGTCAGTTGGATCTGAATGATTGAGGATAAAATTCAAGTTTTTAATTGCTTGAGAAATCCCTTGTAATATCAGTAAACCGAAACTCACTAAAATCATCGTTTTAATGGGGTAGCGTACCAAGCCACCAGGATCGGGAGAATTTTCTAATAGTTTCCAGGAGTTAACGACTGCCCCTGTAGAATAAAAGATAATCATGGTACAAAAGGGAATTAAAAAGATTAGCGAACCCACTAAATCAATCCAGGCTTTTTGTTTGGGATTTAAGCGACTTTGCAGCACATCTACTCGCACATGGTTATTGTGCTTCAGGGTATAAGCTGCACCTAAGAGAAACACGAGATCGAATAGATACCATTGAATTTCTAAAAGGGCATTCGAGCTAAGATTGTGACCGATCGCCCGTCCTACATAGCGCCCAAACACATTCCAAGATCCCACTGCTACCATCACCAATGTCAGCCAATAGGCTGCTCTGCCAATGCCCTCATTCAGGCGATCGATTGTCCGAGATAGACGTAATAAGAATTCCACGCGCTCTTACCCTAGGTTATTTAAGCATTTTAATGAGTTATAGCGCCTTGCTTGCATAACAGCGCTTCGCGCTGTTATGGTGTACAGTCTTAAAGGCTCAAAGCCATGTACTACAACCCTATTCCCTATTCCCTAGCGCGTTCATGTCCGCGAAGCGGAAAGCGCTATATGAGGGACGCTACCTGTCTATATTACCGATAGAACAGGCCTTATAAATCAGGATTTGTTAAAATTTAAGATGCGATCGCGATCCTCATCTTCAATAAACCTCTACCCATGTCCAAATCTAATCCTAGTACCGTTGGGTCAAATTTTCCCTGGTTTATCTTCGGTCTTTTGCTGCTCTGGATCGTGGCTTTAGGATTACGGTTTTGGGGATTAAATCGGTTTAATACCTTGGTTTTTGATGAAGTCTATTTTGCTAAATTTGCCCAAAATTATTTAGACAAAACTTCATTGTTTGATGCCCATCCTCCCCTCGGAAAATACTTGATTGCTGTGGGAATGGCGCTGGCGGATTACTTTTCTTGGGGCGATTCATCGGTGACCAATGATTTAACTGGTTCCCTACGCTCTCCCTGGAGTTATCGCTGGTTTAATGCCTTTACTGGATCGTTGATTCCTTTGCTGGTTGCAGCTCTGAGTTATCAGTTAACCCAGCGCAAAAGTTATGCTTTGTTATCGGCGGGATTAATGACCATAGAAGGCTTGTTTTTAGTCGAGTCTCGCTATGGGTTGATCAATATTTATTTAGTGTTCTTTGGATTGCTCGGCCAGGTGTTCGGATTATGGGCCTTGCAAACTAGACATCAATGGCGAACTCTAGGGCTTATTTTATCTGCTATATGTTTTGGATTATCGGCTGCGGTGAAGTGGAATGGGTTGGGGTTTTGGCTCGGATTTTGGGGGGCGATCCTGGCGATTAAGGTGTGGGAAGGTTGGGGTAAGCGCGATCGCCAATTTCCTAATTTATTATGGTACGATCGCGCCGCCGAGTTAAAGCTGTGGACTCTTCCCATTTATGGCTTCATTGTACCCTATCTCACCTATGCTCTAGTTTGGATTCCCCATCTTAATCTCAATCCTGACTATAGCTTCTGGCAGATGCAAGGGGAAATTATCGGCTATCATAACCGCATTGGTGGCGGTGAAGAGGTTCATCCTTATTGCTCTTCTTGGTTCAGTTGGCCATTTTTAATCCGTCCCGTTGCCTATTATTATCAAACGGTTAATGATGGACAAGTGATTTTTGATGTTCATGCCTTCGGAAATCCCCTGTTATGGTGGGGGGCAACCTTGGTGATCGCCGCCCTCTCCCTGTGTCTTTTAGAACGTCATCAATCCCCGACTCTCTTTAATCTCTCCCTCTATTTAGGCTTCAACTATCTCGCCAACTGGCTCCCCTGGAGCATCGTCAGTCGCTGTGTCTTTCTCTATCATTACATGGGCGCTCTCCTCTTCTCTATTCTAGCCCTCAGTGTTATTCTGGATGGCTGGCTGTATCATTCTAGGCGAAAATTTCAGAAGTTAGCCCTAATCGCTTTAGGGATAATGGCGATCGGCTTCCTCTTTTGGCTCCCCATCTACCTAGGTCTTCCCCTCTCTCCCCAAGCCTTTCGCCTACGGATGTGGTTCAACACCTGGATCTAGCCTCAAAGCGCTGTAACTCTCAAGGAGTTTGATTGGGCATTTTCACTTCTTTACCAATCAGACTTAAAAAGCTCGTGCCAAAATGCTGAATTTCTAGAAAATTGGCATTCTGAGGCGCAGGTTTGTAGATGCGGAAGGTTTTCATAATCCCTAGAGTCGCCGCACTTTCTAGGGGGCCAATAAAGCGAGTATCTCGGTCGAGAAAATGGGGTTGATTGACCCAATAATCCATTTGTGCGCCATTGAGAAAGTAGCAACCGGAGTGGGGATTAAGAGGACGTTTTAAGACAACGGGACATTCCATCACTTTTCCGGTGAGTTGGGGATGCTCTTCCAGGTTTTGAAAGGGTTGAGTGACGTGGGGTTTGAGGTCTCCGTCGATGTAAGCTTTACGAAATGTACCGCCGATGGAGGTTTCATAGCGGTTGGGTTGCAGGAGGTTGCGATCGCCAGTAATCCGATTAAACCACATCAGTTTAATAAAAAACCAAGGGTCAGATAAAATCAAGTCATCTTCTAGAAAACAGTAATAATCATAACATCCTAGGTTATCTCGCAAGATGGCTTGACATTCAAACCCCAGAAACATAGGTTCGCATTGGGTTGCATGGTGATGGTAAGAGTCTGGGGAAATGGGGAGTTGATTGAGTAAGTGATGTCCCTTGGTCGTACAAATAACAATATCAATATGGTTAATGTATTGTTGGTTACTCGGCACAACCTCTCGTTTACCAATGTCAATCATGCATTGAAATTGGCTATAGAGTTGATGAATAGCAGCCAAACTTGAGGTGAGCGCTTGGATACGCGGTTGAGGATCGGGACGTTGGGAAGCATGTCGCTGAGATCCTTGGGGGTTATAAAAATGGGCAATGGTAAACAGAAGACGCATATATTAGTCATTGAGAGTCATAGAACTATTGTGTCATTGGGAGTGAAGCTAAACAATAGGTTTGAGGTTGACGAAGATACAGCACTCATTGAAGTAGACATAAGATTAACATTGCATAGATTGAGCTATAAAGCTTACTGTTTTCGCTTATAATAAAAATGGTGTAAATTTTATTTTTTAGGTGTTTTATGAAAATAAATCTATTTACGACATGGATGATTCTTTTTTATCTTAGCATTAGTTTAGTCAGTTGTAAATCGGCTACCAACAATTCGTTAACTTCCGAAGAAAATCTCTCTAGTTCTAGTGAGACTATTTCTCAAACAGGAACCGATTCTGCGACGGTTGATGGGTCTGAAATCGATCTAGAGACTGAAAGGGTAGCGACGCAACCCTGGAATATTACATTTGTGACGAAAGCTCCCAATTACGCAGAATTATCAGAGGATGATTATTGGTCAGTGACATGGCGCGGTATCGAGCAGGCAGGAAAAGACTTTGGAGTTAATGTAGAGTTGGCTTACATTAGCGATCCTTGTGAGAATGAATTGGAATGTATTGAAGCACAAATTAGGCTAATTTCTGAGTATTTAAGCAGTGAAAATACGGATGGAATGATTATTGCTCCGATGGATGCCAATCGTTTGGTTCCCGTGACTGAAAAAATAATTGAGACAGGCATTCCCGTAATTGCTCTAGATAGTGCAATTAATACTGAAAAAGTATTGTCTCTTGTCAGTTTTAATAATTTTCAAGCGGGAAAAGTGATGGGAGAGTGGTTGGTTGAACGACTAGAAGATAATAGTAATGTTTTGATTTTAGAAGGAGTGAGGAGTCAAAGGAGCGCGATCGATCGCCGCAATGGGTTCTTAGCGGGACTCGAACAAGGCAATATCAATGTTCTCGCGACGGAATCTGCTCTTTGGGATCGGGAGATGGCAGAACAAATAACAACTCAATGGCTCAATGATTTCTCGGATATTGATGCGATTATGTGTGCCAATGATACCATGGCTTTGGGGGCGCTCAGGGCCATTCAAAAAGCGGGACGCAGTGATATTTTAATTACCGGTTATGATGCTATTCAGGAGGCGATCGCGGCGATCGCCAAAGGAGAAATTGCTGCTACCATCGATCAATCTCCCGATCTTCAAGCTCGTATTGCTCTACAAATGATGGTGCGTCATTTAGAAACAGGGGGAACCCTTCCTTCTATCATCTATATGCCGGAAATTAAAGTCGTTTCTAAAGAGAATGCACAAAACTCTCTTCAGTAATCAGATTATGATTAATCATGAAGACTCGCAAAAATAAATCCTTAATCAAACAGCTCATTCAAAAAGTATTACTAATCGCGCTTATTAGTATATTCGGTCTAGGTAGCACCATTGTTTTATTAGCCCTCAATCGCATTGATTCAGTACACAAACAAATGCTTGACTCTAATGTGGAAGCAGTTCGAGCATTTGACGAGTATTTTATTCGCTTAAAAGCCAGTATTCTGGCGGCTTCTAACTTACTACAAGCGACTAATGATGTTCAATATGCGATTTTGCAAATCGCCTCCCTAAATCCCTCAATTGTTGATATTCTGATCATGAATCAACAGGGAGAAATAAACGATCAATATCATGCTTTTGGTCGCCCCAATGTTACCCAATATGAATACCCTGAATTGCTCAAAATGGAGCTTAAATTTTCAGAAATATCTTTCAGTCAGATCGCTTATGAAGAAGAAATATCAACGATCGATATCCTCACCCCCTTGTTTGATGAACTGGGAATTCAAACGGGTATATTGATGGTTAGAGTTGATCTAACGGAATTATGGAATACAACCTTGGCGATTCAGGTTGGTGAATCGGGGTATGCTTACATTGTCGATAGCGAAGGTTATCTGATTAGCCATCGCAACCGCAGCTATTTAGTCAATCGCAATCTCACGTTAAAGGATTTATTAGGCCGAACTCCTGAAAGTATTGCCAATACGGAACTGCAATTCTATCGTGGATTGCAGAATAAATGGGTGTTTGCCTCCGGGCAATCTCTGAATGTCGTTCCTTGGTTTGCTATTGTTGAGCAACCGATAGAAGAAGCGTTGTTCTCTCTTTTAATTCCTGCAATTGTGATTGTTTTTATTTTAGGAGCTGTCCTGTTTTTGGTCTACGATATCCTGGTCTTTTTCCGCCATAGAATTGTTTCTCCTCTGCACAAACTTAGCGCTGCTATTGAAAATACCAAACGAGGAGAAGCTATTCGCAATATTTCTTTATCAACTAATGACGAGTTCTCACAATTGGCGAAGGTTTTAGTCAATACCTCCCTAGATAATGCGAATCTTTATCATACCTTAGAACAGAAAGTCGAAGAACGAACAGCAGAGCTAGAGTGCGCGAATCAAGAAATTGGTATTTTAAATGAAAAACTTAAGGCGGAAAATATTCGTTTAAGCTCTGAAATAGAGATCGCAAAAACTATCCAGAAAATGGTTTTGCCAAAACCCGGAGAGCTAAAGAATATATCTTGTTTAGATATTGCTGGGTATATGGAACCTGCGGATGAAGTGGGAGGGGATTATTATGATGTGCTTCAACAAGGGGATCATTTGAAAATCAGCATTGGTGATGTGACGGGACATGGGTTGGAAAGCGGTGTATTAATGCTGATGACTCAAACCGTCGTCCGAACGCTGCAAAAAGTTAATCAAACGAACCCCGTTGAGTTTTTAGATGTACTCAATCAAACGCTATACGATAATTTGCAACGAATGAATTGTGATAAAAATATGACGTTATCGATTCTAGATTATCATGATGGGGTGATGACTCTAAGCGGACAACACGAACACTTGATCCTGGTGCGATTAGAGGGTGAAGTTGAGATTATTGATACAATTGATTTAGGATTTCCGATTGGTTTGGATGGAGAAATTAGGCAGTTTATTAGCCAACAAGATATTCACCTCAACCGGGGAGATGTCGTTGTGTTATATACGGATGGAATTACGGAAGCGGCTAATATGGATCGAGTTCAATATGGCTTAGAACAGTTATGCACTGTGGTAGTTCAGCATCGAGATAAGTCGGCCGAGGGAATTCGAGAGCGGGTGATTCAAGATGTGCGAGAGTTTATTGGGAAGCAGAAGGTGTTTGATGATATTACGTTAGTGGTGATTAAACAGAAATAGGCGATCGCGCTGTAGAGTAAAAGTAATCAGTCATAAGTCATAAGTCAGAGGACGCGGATGGTTGCTAAACGGATTTTACCCTGTCTGGATGTGAGGGCAGGGCGAGTGGTGAAAGGAATTAATTTTGTTAACCTTCAGGATGCGGGCGATCCGGTGGAGTTGGCTTCGATCTACAATGATGCGGGGGCTGATGAGTTGGTGTTTCTGGATATTACAGCCACTCATGAAGACCGGGATATTATTCTGGATGTGGTTTACCGGACGGCCGAGCAGGTGTTTATTCCTCTGACGGTGGGTGGAGGAATTCAATCCTTAGAAATGATTAAAAATTTGTTAAGGGCCGGGGCGGATAAGGTGAGTATCAACTCCTCAGCAGTTCGAGACCCGGATTTGGTGAATCGGGCCAGCGATCGCTTTGGGAATCAGTGTATTGTAGTAGCGATTGATGCAAAAAGACGCGACGATCCTGGGAATCCGGGATGGGATGTTTATGTGCGCGGGGGACGAGAGAATACTGGACTTGATGCCCTCTCCTGGGCGAAGGATGTGGCCGCTCGCGGAGCTGGAGAAATTTTGCTCACAAGCATGGATGCCGATGGCACTCAAGCCGGTTACGATCTGGTGCTAACCCGTACGATTGCTGAAGCGGTGGAAATTCCGGTGATTGCTTCTGGGGGGGCGGGAACCTGCGAACATATCCATGAAGCGTTAACGGACGGCAAGGCTGAAGCGGCTCTTTTAGCCTCCTTATTGCACTACGGT
Source organism: Roseofilum capinflatum BLCC-M114 (assembly GCF_030068505.1). Lineage (NCBI taxonomy): Bacteria > Bacillati > Cyanobacteriota > Cyanophyceae > Desertifilales > Desertifilaceae > Roseofilum > Roseofilum capinflatum. Next base: position 33,179 of record NZ_JAQOSO010000026.1, on the reverse strand, counting down.
CAACTGTCCGTTGCTCAAATTAAGGAGCATTTGGCCGCCCAAGGTTTGAAGATTAGACAGCCAATGGGGTGATATCTATCACACTCTGTTGGGGAAACAGAGATTTCTACAAGAATTTAAGAATTGAACCGCGACAGTCCTGCAATAACTTGTTACAATACAGGAATTGTTACAATTCTTAAACGAGCAATGATCATTATTCTCATAATTGTCATTGCCTTAGTAGCCTGGTCTTTACATCTGATGGAATCGGCGATTCATACGCGGGAATTCTCTCTGATGTTAGCTGGGGTTCTAGTGGCAGGGGCTGCGGTAGCCATGGTAGCGGTTTATTTTCTCATGGGGCATTATGTCGGCTATTTGAGTGAAGCCGCTCGGTTCAACGATCAGGCCATAGAAGAACCCCGTGAAGTCCTCAGTTGGCTAGTGGAGTTCGATGAAGCTCAACAAACTTGGGTTGAAGGGACAGAGATCGGCCAATACCCAAACCTGGGCGATCGCTAAACTCGGCGATCGCTCAACTCACCCAATAATGCAGTTGGAGAACAACCCAAAAGCCATTATGATTAATAGAGTGACCGGTTCCGAAGTGCTGGTCTCAATTGTCCACCAGTTCCCCAGTTATACAGTATGAGCCGACGGAAAAAGCCAAAAATGCTCGTCGTAGATGACGAACCGGATAATTTGGACTTACTTTATCGAACCTTTAGGCGTGAATTTCAGGTCTCGAAAGCTGAAAGTGGAGCTGAAGCCCTCAAGGTGTTGGCCGCAGAAGGGGAAGTGGCGGTAATTATCTCTGACCAACGGATGCCCCAAATGAAGGGTACAGAGTTCCTCAGTCAGACGGTGGAACAGTATCCGAATACCATGCGGATCATTCTGACTGGGTTTACGGATGTAGAAGATCTTGTAGAAGCCATTAATTCTGGCCAGGTCTATAAATATATAACGAAGCCTTGGGACCCGACAGAATTAAAGGGAGTGGTAGACCGAGCGACTCAAACCTATGAGCTTCTCAAACAGCGCACGGAAGAGTTAGAAACTTGTCAGGCTCAAACCTTATTGCTCTCCACCTTAGTGAAGTTAACCCAAGAACCTCAAGAACTAGAGACGGCTCTGGTGGCGATCGCCCAAGTATTTGCCCAGGCCTTTGACACCCAAGGCTGTATTCTACAAATCGTTAAAGATGGGGCCCTTAGCTCCCCTGTGGGTCGTTATAGCAGTACGGATGCTCCCATTGACTTAAGTACAGATCCCTTAGTAGAAGAAGCCCTTTCGTCAGGGACTCCCCAATATTCACAACCAACGGATGGCTCCATTAAGGCTCATCTGGCAATTCCCATCCACTATCAGCAAAACCGGTTAGCCCTACTTTCCCTGCAATGGACAGAGACTTATAACCTGAGTGAGGAAGAAAAAACCTCCATTCATACCTCGGCCCAACTGGTGGGGTTACTGATTGCCGCGATGAGTTAGGCAATGGGGAAATGGGGAGATAGAAACCCAACTAATTTAACCATTGTCAATTTAGCTCTGAAACTATAGCTTAGAAGCACAAGTCATTGACCTTCACCCTCTTGTGTTGCCTTTTCCCTATGTCTCAGGAGCCATTTTTTATTCAGTTAACGTGGCACGATCCAGAAACGGGCGATCGCCAAAACCCCGTATTGCCCTTACCGGTTGCCTTGGGTCGAGAGGAGATCTCGATGCCCAAGACCGTAGAAAATCAGACTGTTACCCCCGTGGTACTCGACCATAAAAAAGTCTCTCGCCTCCATGCCCTCATTACCCTAGAAGGGAACCAGATCCTCTTGACCGATCGGAGTGCCAATGGTACGCGATTACACAATCATCTGCTGCAACAGGGAACCCTACCCATTCAGAGTCAAGACCAGATCGAAATTGGCCCCTATAAAATCACGTTAAGCTTGGTCAGTCAATACGATCCGAAAGCCACGGAACCGGAAACCACTCGGCGATCGCCCCTGAGTCCTCAAACTCAAACCACCCTGAATCCTTGGTGGTCTCAGTCTTGGATCATTGGTATTATGGGCGCGGCGATCGCTGTCTGTATCGCTGTGGGCACATGGGCCCTGGTGAGTTGGTTATTGGAAAAGTCTAGACCGTCTAGACCGGCGGTAGAAGAGGCATTTAGGGTGGAATTACGGAAATGATCAAATTGAGGTGGCGTTGGATACTGGTGACTCTGTTGGTGTGTCTGTTAACCCTAGTCGCTCATCCAAGTTGGGGACGCTCTCCCTTTAGCCCCATTGAGAATCGGGCAACTGTGGAAATGGATGGTAAGGTTTTATTTGAAGTTAGGGGGATTGTGGGCTTTCCAGCTCCTGAGAGAGCGGAGGTAATTAATACCAAGCTCGAACAAGTGCTGCAATCCCATTTAAGACCCGGTTCACCCCTTCCCCAATACTCGATCGATCCGGATAATGAGCAATCAATTTTAAGTTTTGACAATTCCTATTTGTTAACCGTGACTCCTGTGGATGTGCGGGGGGAGCGCACCACAGAATCTCAAGCGCGACGCTATGCGGCTCTAATTTTAAGCGGAATTGAGACAGCCCAGTATGAGCGCACGGCTGAGTATCTGCGCCAAGCAGTATTGGTGATGCTGGGGGTGTTGTTTGTGGCCCTTGGCCTTCATATAGGAGTCAATAAGGGGGTGCAGTGGGGAGAGCGTCGGCTAAGAATATGGATGGACTCTGGGAGATGGCAGTTTGGGCGCTTGCAAATCCCGGATAAATTACTGCATCGGTTAATTAAGTTAGTCCGTTTTGGGATGTTGTTCGGGTTGTGGTGGGCCGTTGGATATTATGTTACCGATCTGTTTCCCCTGTTGCGGCGATCGCGCTATTGGTTTTTCGATCTGATTCTAGAGAGTTTAACCGACCCCGTTTTTACCCTCAATGAGAATAGCTATTCCCTGTTAGATCTGCTGACCTTAATTGGGTTGACGGTGGGGTTATGGTTTGGGGTGCGATCGCTCACTCGCCTCTTCCGAATCCGTGTCCTTGCCTTTACCAGTACCGATCGCGCCGTGCAAGATGTATTAGGGGTGCTGGTGCAATCCCTACTCATGTTTCTAGGGCTGTTGATTATCTTACAAATTTGGGGATTAGATGTTAGCTCTTTAACCATTATCGCCAGTGTGTTGGGGGTAGGGATTGGGTTTGGACTGCAAAATATTGCCAATAATTTAATCAGTGGCTTGATTATTACCTTCGAGCGCCATGTGCAAGCCGGAGATTTTGTTGAGGTGGCAAATTTAATGGGAACCGTGGAACAGGTAGGCGCTCGCAGTACCCAGATTTTAACCTTGGATCAAATTTCCATTATTGTGCCCAATTCCCGGTTTTTGGAAACAGAGGTGATTAACTGGAGCCATAGTAACCCAGTGTCGCGGTTGCGTTTGCCCGTGGGAGTCTCCTACAATTGCAACCCAGAACAGGTGCGCTCTGTCCTTTTAAATACGGCTCAGTCCCATCCCGATGTCATGGTTGAGCCGGTTCCCCAGGTGTTATTTAAGGGGTTTGGGGATAGTTCTTTGGATTTTGAGCTATTGGTATGGATCAGGGAACCGCGCCAACAATTTCAGCTCAAAAGTGACCTCTATTTTCGCTTAGAAAAAGCCCTGCGCTACTATAATTTGGAGATTCCCTATCCTCAACGGGATTTACATCTGCGATCGACCCATATCGACGAGATGCTACAGCAGTTGCAAAAAGGCACAGAAGCCAAACCTGAGCCGCAGAACAGCCCCCCTTTAGAGTTGACCGATACAGCATTGGAGGATCTGATCGAGAACATGCAAGGGGAAGAAGGGGTAGAGATTAAGGATCGATGGTATCGAGGGAATTTCTATCCCGGTGTGTTTGTGGCTGCTGAAGCGGTCGATTGGTGGATGAAAGCACTGAAGTTGAAACAACCGCAAGCGGTGCAGTTAGGGCAATTGTTGTGCGATCGCCAAATCATCCATCACGTTTTTCAGGATATCCCCTTTCAGGACAGTTACGAGTTTTACCGCTTTGATTAAGCTGACATATATTTTTGTTATTGACACTTTTGATTGTAATTGTTAGACTCGAACTATGAAAACATTGCAACAGCTTTCACAAGAGCAGCCCCTCTGGTCTCTGGAGGAATTTGCCCAGGTGTTAAATGAGTTGTTGCCTCAATTTTTACCGGATCGGCAAGCCCACTCCCGGCGATCGCGTGAAGAGGTCAACCCTCGTTTAGTCCGCCATTATGCCAGTCAGGGGTTGCTCGATGAGCCACTCAAACAGGGGAGGGAGGCCCGTTATACTTACCGTCATCTGTTACAGATGTTGTTAATCAGACGATTACTCAGTGAGGGATTCGGCACGAGCGCCCTGCAATCCTTTGTGGTGGCAAAAACCGATACTGAGTTAGAGTCCCTGCTACAGGGAGGGGTGCAACTGGCCTTAGAACCGGCGAATCCGGCTTTAGCGTTTCTCGAACAAGTGAAACAGCGATCGCCCGAAGCCCCCCCTGCTCCCCAACGAAGCATCGGTTCTCCGGGCAAACACCAGAAACGTCCCCTAGTTTCCGAGGCAACACAACCCACCCCAGAAGACTGGAAACACCTAGAAATCTTACCGGGTTTAGAAATCCATCTGCGATCGGATGTCACCCTACCCACCAGTCCCCAAGAGCAGAAAAACCTGGTGCAAGCCATTCTCCAGGCGCTCTTAGCTCTGCATTCTTCTTAATTGCATTGGAGGAAGTCTTTATGCAACCTGCGATCGAATTTATCCCTCTCCGTGGGGCTGTATGCACGGAAATTCCCACCACCCTCGATGTTTTAATCCGGATTACACCCCCTGCCCCCCAGGTGACCCAGGAACGGCCACCCATTAATCTCAGCTTGGTGCTAGATCGGTCGGGTTCCATGGCAGACCGGAACAAAATTACCTTCACCAAACAAGCGGCTGCCTATGCCGTAAATGCCTTATTGCCGAGCGATCGCGTCAGTGTGGTCACCTTTGAGAGCCGCATTAAAACCCCCGTTCCCAGTCAACTCCTACAGAATAAACGCTATATCCTGCAACAAATCCAACAGATTCAAGCTGGGGGCGGAACCGCCCTTCATGCCGGTTGGATAGAAGGAGGGGTACAGGTGAGCCAACATCTCAAACCGGATTCCCTCAACCGGATAATTTTGCTATCAGACGGTATTGCTAATGTGGGGGAAACCAACCCGGATGCGATCGCCGCCGATGTCCATGGACTCGCCCAGAGGGGAGTCAGTACAACGACGATGGGCGTGGGCGATGACTATAATGAAACCCTGTTAGAGGCGATCGCCGCCAGTGGCGATGGCAACTACTACTACATCGAAAGTCCCGACCAACTCCCCGACATTTTCGCCATGGAATTGCAAGGCTTGATGGCGACTCAGGGCAAAAACGTCAGTTTAGGCTTCACCCTGCCCCATCCCGTGCAACTGCTCGATGTCTTCAACGACTTTACCACCCTCCCCAATGGTGAGTATCAACTGCCTAACCTGATTGCTGGCAATCCCTTTACCGTTGCCCTACGGCTACACATTCCGGCCCAAACCCTGCCATCTATCCTCACCCTGAATCTAGCCTGGGATGATGTGGAAACCGGTCAACGGCAACAGCTCAATCAATCCCTGACCTTACCCTGGGTGAACCGGCAAAGCTTAAGCGAATTTCTCTTTAACCCAGAAGTGCAGCAAGAAGTAGCCGCTCTGCTGGCCTCCCGTGCTAAAAAAGAAGCCGCCGAGCAAGCCCGACTGGGGCAGTATGACCTAGCCGAACAAACCATCGCCAAAGGCATGGAAGTGATTCAATCTGCTCCTGCTTCCCCAGCCATGAGTCAGGAATCAAACGCCCTGGAGTCTTTGAGTACCAACCTGAAACGGCGGGAATACGAGCAATTTAGTAAACGCGGTCATTTTGAATCCCATAGTCGCAGTCGCGGATGGGGACAATCCCGTTATGGTGAATATCAACAAGAGCGTCAAAAGAGGGTCGGATCTCCCTCACCGGTTCCCCAGTCAGGACAGGGGGCAAAACTTTGGCAACAGATGGGCGATCGGATTAAAGTCGTCAAAGGAGACATTACTCAGATTGGGGTTGAGGCGATCGTTAATGCCACCAATCCCCTGATGAGCGGCACATTTGGAGTCGATGCCGCCATTCACCGAGCCGCCGGCCCAGAATTACGCCAAGCCTGCAACGCCCTGGTGACCTGTGATGTAGGCGAAGCCAAAATTACCCCCGCCTTTAATCTGCCTGCCCAATATGTGATTCACACCGTCGGCCCCGGTTGGCAAGAGGGACGTGCGAAGGAAGAAGAACAGCTCACCAACTGTTACCGGAATGCCCTTAATTTAGCCTTGCAAAAGGGATTAAAAACCGTCTCTTTTCCTTCCATTGCCACGGGTGCGTTAGGATGTCCCCCAGACTGGGCAGCCTCCATCGCCCTACGCACGATTAGCAAAGTGTTGCAACAACACCCCTCAATCGAGCAAGTGATTGTTGTCTGTTGGGACGATCGCAATTATCAATGTTATCAGGCCCTGTTGTGAGTTGTCATTGCGACCGCAGGGAAGCATTCGCGTTTCACGCAAGCTTCGCTTTCATGTCGGCGACAGCCGAAACGCCAAGATTGGGGGATTTTGCGATTGCTTCATTCCACTTCATTCCATTCGCAATGACTGATCTCAATGAGACTGTACTCCGTTACAGCGCAAAGCGCTGTATCACTAGGGCAAACAATGACTAATGGGAATATCTGGATAAGCCTGGATTTGTTCAACTTCTAAGGCTATATCCCGTTCTTCTCTGGATAAATCATAGCGAATTTTTACCACGGCTTTTAACTCCAAGTTCTCGATATTGACCTCTTCTCCTAATGCTTGCAGGCGCAGAGATTCAATCGGAATGGTTTCGGACATGGGGAGCAAATTACCATTCTGATTCTCAATTAATCTGGCTCCTGTGCTGGTGTACAAAGGAACCCAATCCTGTTCCTGCAAAGCATAAACCTGATAAACGGCATTGGCATATCGAGTCAGGGGTTTATCTAAAATGTTCAGTTGAATCAGTAATCCCCCTTGTCTGGCTGAGGTGAGGCGAGATAACTTGAGTTGAGTTGTCCAATCTTGTTGGGTTTCTACGGGTGCAGCAGTGGCGACGAAATTAGCGGGACAACGGATCGATCGCTCGACAATTCGTTGAGAGAGATAGGAGGGAAAGAGGCGATTAGGATATAGGGTTTCAAAGGTTTCTTTAATGGCAATCAGGTTGGGTAAAGGCTTAGAAAAATCTCGCATTAATTCTCCGTTGAGAATCTCGGCATAATCCCTAGAGGAGAGGGGCTGAACGAGATTAAAACGACCGTCGGATTCAATGATGATGTCTTGTCCTTGCTGGACGGAAACTGGGGCTAAATTGGGGAGTTCAGGATTGCTGATTTCCAGTTCTCCTTCTAAAACGGCATAGTGGGTTTGGTTATTGTCCAATCGTTCGAGTAAATAAGTGGCTTCCCGAACGTTGGAGTCAACGTTGGGAGTACAAGCACTACTCGCTCCACTGACTAATACCTGTCCCTGTTGCAGTTGTAAGCATTGACTCCCCAGAATCAGAGCGGAATCGGTTCCCAAACGGGCGATCGCCCCGGTATTCAATTTAAGTTCTACTCTCGCTCCCGTGGTTTGAATCCGTTCCCCTAATCTGGCTTTGTCATTTTGACCCACGAGACGACGATTAATTAAGACTTGTCTACCCACAATTTCGGCGATCGTTGCTTCCGTAATCCGAGCATTCTGGGCAATACTGGGGGGTAAAGACGGTTGGGCAAGAATCGTTAAACTGACCGTGGCTAAAAATACCCATATCCACCGAGACAAGCGCCCCGATGTTCTCAGTTGTCTAACCCACGAAACAATTGTAGTTACCATAATTGGGGTCAAGTGGCATTGTGAATATCCTGGATAATAGCCTAGAGCAGACGATTAAGAGTCGTCAAAGTTCCCTGGCGATCCTATCGGGTAAAATTATCTCCTCTCGCTTTCATCACCCTCTAAAATCCCTTAAAATCCATTAAAGTTCTTCAGTGTTGTGACCTAAACGCTCATCCGTGAATCATCCTTCTTCGAGTTCTTCCGATCAGCGTCAACAGACGCTTTCATCCACTCACTATGTCCGATTAGGGGTTCATCCTTTGGCTTCTGCGTTGGAGATTCGCCGCGCCTATCGAGAGCTGAGTAAGCGCTATCATCCGGATACAACGGAGCTAGATCCGGATGTGGCAACCCAGCGCTTTCACGATCTCAATGAAGCCTATGCAGTCTTAAGTAATCCAGAGCGTCGAGGCATCTACGATCGCGCCATGGGTTATTCTCGGTTCTATGTAGTGCGTCCTCCTGTGGATTTGCGCTCCGGGAACTCCCCAAAGGAGTATCGTTCTTCAGCTTATCTCGATTCGACCGATCGCCCCCTGTCTGCCGGGGAACTCTTTGCCCTGTTTATTCTGGGACTGACCTTTGTGATATGTTTAGGATTGGCGATCGCGATCGCCTGGCTGCATCCCGAACTGATTTCACCCACCCTATCCCTACCCCCATCCCCCTAAATTTATCTTCTCGATCTTCTTTTCCATCTATGTCCCTTCCTACTCCCGACACTCCCCTATACAACCATCCCCTCCCCCAAATTGAACAATGGTTAACTCAACTGGGGGGTAAACAAGATAAAGAAGAACTCCATTGTTGGCGGTTAAAACATAACAGTTGGGAAGCCGAAATTTATTTAGAAACCGAACAGCTCATCGTCTGCTACTTAAAAGCAGGAAATGACGGCAACGATATTCAGAGAGGATTTAAATATTCCCTCAGTCGTCAAGATATCCAAGCTGCCGTATTAGACGGCCCGTAAATAATGAACAATTAACAATTAACAATTAACAATTATTTACTGTAGGGGCGGGTTATACCCAAATCTTGTAGATTGATCACTATTTTTGTATTCATGTCCGCTTGCGGAAACCCGCCCTCCCCCACTTCCGTTGCAACGGAATGCGAGGCGTAATCGAAATATCGTAGTTAATAAACGATAACACCAACTGGAAGCCCAGAATAATTGGCAGCGCCGCTAACATCACCGTTCCCGCAGTCGCCGTTTCACCCGTAGTAAAACTTTTCAGCCAAGCCACAGCCCCGAAAATAAACCCAAAACCCAATAACGGCAATCCTAGCAACAGCTCTAGGGAGGCGATCGAAAAACTTCTCAGATAATAATTATAGAAAATTCGCTTAATAAAATTATGGCAATTCCCCCATAGAAACGGCAGAAAAATCTTCATAATCTTCAAATTACTCTCTTCCTCTCCATATTGGGAAGCCATCGGAATATCCATCACCACCGCTTGCACTGTATTCAGACGAAACAGTAAATCCGACTCAAAGAAAAACCGTTTACTCAATTTCCGCAACGGAATCAATTCTAAAACCGTATGATGAATCGCAGTATAGCCATTCGTAGGATCGAATAATTCCCAATATCCAGAAGAAAGTTTCGTTAAAAACGATAAACCCGCATTCCCCAATACTCGAATCATCGGCATTCCTTGCAGGTGTTCGGGATGATAAAAACGGTTTCCTTTTGTATAATCTGCTTCTCCTGCGAGCAACGGCGCAATCAATTGAGGGATAAAACGGGGATTCATTTGCCCATCCCCATCCAGCTTAATCAAAATGGTGGCTCCGTCCAGAAGTGCCTGTTGATATCCCGTAATCACTGCACCACCAACCCCCTGATTTTGGGCATGATAGAGAACTTGAACTCGGCAATCTTGACTATTTTTTTCTACAAACTCCCCCGTATTTTCCGGGCAACAATCATCCACTAGGTAGATTTTATCCACTGCTGCACCAATTTCTGATAACACAGAATGGATATGTTGGCGCACTCGGTAACAGGGAATAATCACAGCAATTAGCGGCTTTGAACTCAATTCAACTCCCCTCTGTTATTGATAATTCATAATAATTAAACCAGACATAATCAGGGCAACTCCCACCAAGTAGCGAGCATCGACTTTTTCCCCTAAGAATAAGCTACTGAGCAGGGGAACAATCACAAACGCTAATGCCATAAACGGATAAGCTTGATTGAGCGGAATAAACCGCAATAACCACATCCAAAACAGGGTAGCCGAGCCATAAATAATCAGGGCGCTCCACAGATAGGGATTGCTTAAATAGCTCATCAGGGTTAACCCTTGGGGAGAGTGGGTATTACTAAAGTTAGCGGCTAACTTAAACAGGAGTTGCCCAAGGCTAATGCTGAAGACACAGGCAATTAAGTAAGTGATGATGGGTAATGTCATGTTTTTTGGGGTTTAAATCTCCATACCGTGATTAAAAATAAGGGAAACAGATTCCAGACGAGGGGGACAAATTGACGGTGAATCGGGTGAAATCCTTCAGATTCTAGATAGGCTTCGACTTCGTATCCGGTATGATAATGATCGATGGGTTTTTCGATATTGAAAAGGGTGCGTAATCCTTGATAAATCCAGTTTTCTGTGGGTAGGGAGGTAATTAAAACCCCGTTGGGTTTGAGCCAAGATTTTAGGGGTTGGGTGGGAATAGATAAATCTTGGAAGTGTTCGAGAACATCAGCCGCAATAATGGCATCGAAGGATTCATGGGGCAGCTTGACTTGACTGACATCTTGTTTGATAATCTGAATATTGGATAAGTTATAGTGAGCGATAACTTGACGGGCTTCTCGATCTTCGAGATCTAGGAAAAAGACGCGATCGAAGTCTTCGGCTAATGTGGGCAAGAAAATGCCGCCACCCCCACCAAAGTCTAGGCAAGTTTCCCGTTGAATATACAGATCTTGTAAGATGGAGTAGATTAATCTGAGTCGCATCCAGAAGACGGCTCGGATTAAATCGAGTTTAGAATAGTACAGGGTGGGGATGCGATCGTTATCGGTTGCAATTTGGGCTAAAAAATCTGGATCGAGTTGAATAAACATCTAAGCTTCTTTTTGATAAATCTGGAGCAGGATATCGGAGGGACAGTTATGAATGAGAGGGTAGAGGAGAACCAACCCGATATAAAGTATAGCCGACATGAGCCACCCAGAGCTTTGATCCATGCGTAACCGTTGCCAGAGTCCTTTGATTTCAAGGGTTTCTAAGGTTTGACTGTGGAGCAGCTTAAAGCCATAGGGGGTTAGATAGTGTTCTAGGTTGTGGGGATTGACGTAAATGAGATGGGGAAATCGATAGTGTTTCTGCCACAGTCTATCCCAGGGTTTACTATATCCAAATTGGGCGAGTTTTTCGGCAATTTTGAAGAAGATTCCTTGACTATTGGGAATGTTAATAATCAGTTTTCCGCCAGGGTTGAGGTGATGATAACAGGCTTGGAAAATGGTGGGTAAGTCGGGTAAGTGTTCGAGGGAGTCGTTAAAGGAGATGATATCATAGCGTTCTGCGTCGTCTAAACAGTCGGGAAAGTAGCCGATTTTAAGGGTTAATCCTTGTTTAATTCCTTGCAGGGCGACGGCTTCTTCGGGTTCAATTCCTACGGCTTCTATTCCCCGTTGGGCGGCTGCTTCTAGGAACCATCCATAGGCGCATCCGACATCACAAAGGCGCTGGTTTTCTAAGGGGCCATAGGTTTGTAAATGGTCAAGAATTTTGTTAAAGTTGTTGAGGCGTAGTTGTTTTAAGCCTTGGGCGCGATTTTCTTCAATGATGGCTTCTGAGTGTTGTGTGATATCAGTGCTGAAGTCGGAAACCCAGATCTGGCACTGTTGGCAGTATAATAGACCAGGCGATCGCCTGGCTTGAAGAGTCGCTTGACAAACGGGACATTCTTGCATAGTTCTGTGAATAGAGCTTTGCTGGTCAATGAAGTGGAACATATATAAGCCGACCGACTAGATAGGGGCACTTTGACAACGCTTTTAAGAGTCCGATTTTGGACTGCTTAAGAATCTGCGTGGCTTCAGCCCCCAGAGTGTCAATAAAGCGGCTATCCTTCGGAAAAGCGATGGACAACGCTTTCTGCTTGACCAAGCCTCTCAATGACCTGTTCTGCATCAATCAGTCGCTTGAGAACCACTTGGCCGATGGTTTGGTTGGTGGGAGAGTCGGCCATGGGTTTGACTTCCACCATGAGTACAGCCTCTTCAACTCGATAGAGCCATAGGGTTTGTTGATGTTCCACAATACCCATGTTGAGAGGCTCAATTTGTGGTTTTCTGCGCCAAACCACTTCATTCCAGATTCCTCCAAATTCCCAGACGCGGCCAATAATCCATCCATCTGATAAGAAAAAGTATTTTACAGACAAGGTTCCGGCACTCCACACAGATGTTTTTGATGATTCAAATAGCTTACCCTGCTCTGGGTATGGCGTTAAGTCTGATTCGTTCTCCCTTTGCTGAGTCAACAGCTCTAGGTTGAATGGGCCGAGATGGAAAATCTTGGCTAACCCCTTGACAAGAGCCAACGGTTAGTGTAGCTTAATAAAGTGATGCGGGTATAGCTCAGTGGTAGAGCGTCACCTTGCCAAGGTGAATGTCGCGCGTTCGAATCGCGTTACCCGCTTTATAAAGTCTAAGAGAAAGTTTCATCGTGTTTAATCTTTGCAGTTAAACTAGATGGATAGGGAACTTTTGCCTAGATTGAATCAACAGGGTTAGAGCCGATCGCCACTTCTCGTTTAGGATCGAGAAGAGTCTCAATTCATCTGAAATTAGAATACGGGTGACTTGTGAAGTCTAAACCAGCTCAAAAAATTGATTTGACCATCCATGATTATCCTTGTCCTTGCCGTTGCAAAGGTCGCTTACAGCCGATTTTGCTCACGGAAGCGTTTGGATGCGATCGCTGTCAGAAAATTTTTGCGGTTGAAGAAAATAGCTATGTTTTGCAGCAGGTTTCAACCAGTTCTCCCTACAAGAAAACCTGGTACTGGACAGGGACACAATGGGTAGCAACCCATTCAGATTTGAAGGAATATTACTTACCGGTGGGTTTGTTGGTCATTTTAGTGTTACCCATTGTATGGTTATCCTTATATTTTCTCTTAGCGCCATCAGGGTCGAGTATTATAGTGTGGGTGTTCATTCCCTTGATCCTACTCCTATTGCTGGCACTGATGAAATGGCTGGTGTATCGACGCTCTTCTTAAATGATGTAGACGACTGATCCATGACTTCATCCCATGACCTTTTGGAGGATGTGGGCGCTTCCCACCAAGCCTCTTTAATTTTATCGAAGACTCCGAGTCCTTTGCGCGATCGCGCCCTGAAGCTGATGGCAGAGGTGTTGGAGGACTCTATTGATCGAGTGTTAGAGGCCAATACCTTAGATTTAGAAACGTCCCGTGAGATGGCGGTTCCGGATCTGATTTTAGAATGGCTCAAGTTAACCCCGGAGCGCATCCAACATGCGGTTAAAATCTTACAACGATTGTCAGAGTTCCCTGACCCGCTCCAAGAGGTGATGAACGCTTCTTATCAAGTGCAAGAGGTACAAACCTATTGCCAGCGAATGCCTTTAGGAGTGGTGGCTTTGGTGTATGAAGCGTTTCCAGAGTTGGGGGCGATCGCCGCCGGATTATGCTTAAAAACGGGAAATAGCTTAATTTTACGGGGAGGTAGTGAATCCTCCCATACGAATCATGCGATCGCTGAAGCCCTACAAACGGCATTGGACGAGGAGGGATTACCGAAAGATGCATTAATCTTGTTACCTTCAGAAGAAGGCGCTCCCATTCGCGAGGTGATTCGGCAAGACCAGCAGATTGATTTGGTGATTCCCTACGGTCGGCCGTCCTTGGTAGAACAAGTGGTGCGACAGGCTACTGCACCGGTATTGCGATCGGCGATGGGTAATTGTTATTTATATTGGGGTAATTCTGGCAGTTTAGATACAGTTCGTCATTTAATTCTAGATTCCCACGCCAGCGAACCCGATCCCGTCAATGCCATTGAGAAGGTTTTAATTGAACAGGGACAAAGTTCTTCGGCCATGGTTTCTTTGTGGAAGTTCTTGAAAGAAAAAGGGTTTGAACTCAGGGCAGATCCCGAATTAGCGGCTCAACATGAGGAGCTGAAACCCGCAGAACCGGAGGAATGGAATCAGGCGTATTTAGAGAAAATTGTTACATTTAAGGTGGCAGACAATATAGACGAGGCGATCGCCTGGATGAATGCCCATAGCAGTGGCCATGCCAATTGTTTAGTCACCCAATCCTATAACGAAAGTCGTAAATTTGCCCTAGGTATTAACAGTGCTTCACTCTACATTAATGCCAGTCCTCGGTTTTATCGCTATCGCACTAGAGGCAATACGGTATTTTTAGGTATGTCGAATCAAAAAGGAGTGCGCCGAGGTTTGATTAATTTAGAAGCTCTAACCACAGTCAAATACATTATTCAAGGGAATCGCTAAATCTGACGCTAGGGGGATGCATTTTTTCGACCTTACTCTACTTTATTTCCCAGTCTGGATGTACTCTTGCATCACTGATAGAGGTTTTTCGGTGGAGATAAGGATGATACAACTTTGGTGATTGATTTCGGCGATCGCACGAGCAAGACATTCCTCGATAAATTTTTATGGTGAGATTCAATACGTCTAGATTAATATCATTCATTCTCCTCAACAAGCTGGAGAACTTTATTGTATAACGGTAAAGCGATCCAAAATCCAGCTTTGTCGATTAAATCATCCAGCAATGGTCTCACTGCTTTAATCAAATCTTGTTTTTTTGCTTCGACTAAAACACCTAATACTCCCGTATAATAGATATGGAATTTATCGGCAACTAAACGACCTTGGCGTTCATCAATTAAGAGAACATCGGCTTTAAATTCTAGTGCCAAAGCGATTGCCTCTGCTTCGCCTCGATCTAGTTCATTACACAGGGCTTCAACAAGATTCAGATCTCGACAAGTGCAAGTGGTAATCCAATCCAAGGTTTGCACTTCAGTTGCACCAGAAACTGGAAATTCTGGGTCAGTTAATTCTTGATAAACGGCTTCTGGAATAATGACTGTCTCATAAAGTGACTGCAACAAATGAAGATACCCAATCGCCGCTAAATTGTTGATTGGTGATGTGTCGCTGATAACAATCATAGCCGACCGATTTCCTGTAGGTTTTTAATATCTTTCTCAAAATCTTCTAGATCGTAAACGGAAATTTGACGACTAGCCAGAAGATGCTGGAAAGCGATACGATTCATCTGAGCAAAACGACTAGCTTGAGCTAGACTTAGCTTTCTTTTTTGAAACAGTAAAACCGCGATTTCTTGCCTCATTTCAGGCTCACTCATCCGAGTCAGAGTTAAGATTTCATCAGAAATAAGAATACTCATAATACTTTTTTGTCAAAGACTCTCATCAGTTTAGCATTGACGGCGAAGCGATCGCTACTCAACTGCCGATGAAGTGGTTCAAACCGCGTTGCAACTTTTATAGCAAACCTAAATGAGTTATGTAATAGCGGCCCCTCATCCCCCAGCCCCTTCTCCCGCAGGAGAAGGGGAGCAGAAGTCCCTCTCCCGTGGGAGAGGGATTAGGGAGAGGGCATTTCCTGTTGCACAACTCATTTAGACTAGCCATAGAAGAACGAGATCGCCTTGTAAAGCAGAAGCAAACTATGCCCAGTATTGAAGAGTTTGATGCGAAGGTTAAACAGCTTACCAATACTTTTACTGCTTGTGTCAAACCTGATGTTCCCCTACTATCAGATCATGCTGTGAGCCGTGCAGGAATTTACCAGGAACACCCTACTGCAACAAATTGATCCTCTTTATCGCCTTTTCTACTAACTCTGGATCTTCGGAATCGAACCATTGAATCTGCTCGTTGGCGCGGAACCAGGTGCGCTGGCGTTTGGCGAATTGTCGGGTATGGAGAATGGTTAATTCTTCAGCCGTGGCTAAGTCAATTTCTCCAGCTAAATATTGTTTGATTTCCCGATAGCCTAATGTGTCGAGTAAGGGTAAGTCTGCGCCATATTTTTCACAGAGGGTTTTCACTTCTTCGACTAAGCCATTCTCGATCATTTTGGCGGTGCGTTGGGCAATTCTGTCTTGCAGATGTTCGGATTCAAAACAGTCTAAGCCGATTTGCACAATGGGATAGCTCGGTGGGTTTTCTCCTTGTTGCTCGGAGATGGGAATACCAGTGACATAGTAGACTTCTAGGGCGCGTAGGGTACGCACCTGATCGTTGGCATGGATTTTTTGGGTGGCTTGGGGATCGACTTGTTGCAGCATGGCGTAACATTGGGGTTGGGAGAGTGCTTGAAGTTGCGATCGCAATTCTGGCTGAGGTGCAACCCTTGGTATCTTCATTCCGGCGATAATCGAGCGAATATATAAGCCCGTTCCCCCCACCAACAGGGGAATTTTTCCCTGGTTTTGAAACTGCTCAATCAGGCTCTGGGTTTGCTCTTGATACTCAGCAACCGTAAATAGCTCTTGTGGATTGCAGATATTAATTAGATAATGGGGAACCTGCCCCAGTTCATCCGGGGAGGGTTTGGCTGTACCAATGTCAAACTCCCGGTAAATTTGCCGCGAGTCAGCCCCCAGAATGACCGTCTGCAAGTGCTTTGCCAAGGCGATCGCCAAACCCGATTTTCCCGTAGCCGTCGGCCCGCAAATGACAATCAACCCTCGTTTCATTGGGTGCATCCCCCTCAGAAAATTCTTATAAAATTGCCTTAGTACCGTCTCTAACCCTTTTGTGCTAGAATTTTGGAGTCTTTTGTCGTTTACTAGCTTATCGGGTCGTTTATCGCCCGCACACCAGGAGATAGCTTAACATGACCAGCAGTTACAGCGCCGAACAGATTCAAGTTCTTGAAGGATTGGAACCCGTTCGGAAACGACCCGGAATGTATATTGGTTCCACCGGCCCTAGAGGACTTCATCATCTAGTCTACGAGGTGGTGGACAACTCCATCGATGAGGCTTTAGCCGGGTATTGCACCCACATTGAAGTTGACCTCAATGCCGATGGTTCCGTCTCCGTTGCCGATGATGGGCGCGGCATTCCCACCGATATCCATCCTCGCACAGGAAAGTCCGCTTTGGAAACCGTAATGACCGTGTTGCACGCGGGCGGTAAGTTTGGTGGCGGCGGCTATAAGGTGTCTGGAGGGTTGCACGGGGTGGGGGTTTCCGTGGTGAATGCCCTTTCGGAATGGGTGGAAGTGACGGTTTATCGGGAAAAAGAACGCCACACCCAACGCTATGAACGGGGGGTTCCGGTAACCGAGTTGATCAAGACGAAGCAGAACGAAGGGCTTACGGGAACGTCGGTGAATTTTCGCCCGGATGAGCAGATTTTTACCACGGGAATTGAGTTTGAATATGAGACCTTAGCCCGTCGGTTGCGAGAGTTGGCCTATCTGAATGCTGGGGTGAAAATTACGTTTTCCGATCATCGCGTAACCCCAGAAAAAATTGAGAGCTACAAGTATGATGGGGGCATTCAGGAATATGTCGCCTATATTAATCGGGAAAAAACGCCTCTGCACGAAGAAATCATTTACATGAATGCGGAAAAGAATGATGTGCAGGTGGAAGTGGCGCTTCAGTGGTGTACGGATGCCTATTCTGATAATTTGTTGGGTTTTGCTAATAATATTCGCACCATTGATGGGGGAACCCATTTGGAGGGGTTGAAGACGGTGCTGACGCGGACGATGAATGCGATCGCCCGCAAACGGAATAAACTGAAGGAAAATAATGCTAATCTGGCGGGGGAGAATATCCGCGAAGGCTTAACCGGTGTGGTTTCGGTGAAAGTTCCCGATCCAGAATTTGAAGGACAGACGAAAACGAAACTGGGAAATACGGAAGTGCGGGGAATTGTGGATTCTCTGGTGGGCGAATATTTGAATGAGTTTCTGGAGTTTCGTCCCGCCGTGGGGGATGCGATTCTAGAAAAGGCAATTCAGGCGTTTAATGCGGCAGAAGCGGCTCGTCGGGCAAGGGAGTTGGTGCGCCGGAAGTCGGTGTTGGAAAGCTCCACATTGCCGGGTAAATTGGCAGATTGTAGTACCAGAGATCCGGCAGAATCGGAGATTTTCTTGGTTGAGGGAGATAGTGCGGGCGGTTCGGCGAAACAGGGACGCGATCGCCGCTTTCAAGCGATTTTGCCTTTGCGCGGTAAAATCTTGAATATCGAGAAAACCGATGATGCCAAGATCTACAAGAATAATGAAATCCAATCCTTGATTACTGCCTTGGGTTTGGGCATTAAGGGAGAAGAGTTTAATGCGGAGCAGTTGCGCTACCATCGGGTGGTGATTATGACCGATGCTGACGTAGACGGGGCCCATATTCGCACCCTGTTGTTAACCTTCTTCTATCGCTATCAACGGGATTTGGTCGATCAAGGCTATATTTATATTGCTTGTCCTCCCTTGTATAAGTTAGAGCGCGGTAAACGGCACTACTATTGTTATAGCGATCGCGAATTACAAGAACAAATTCGCCAATTCCCCGACAATGCCAACTACAACATCCAACGGTTCAAAGGGTTGGGCGAAATGATGCCTCAGCAGTTGTGGGATACCACCATGAACCCGGAAACCCGGATGATGAAACGGGTAGAAATTGAAGATGCAGCCGAAGCCGACCGTATTTTCACGGTATTAATGGGCGATCGGGTTGCTCCCCGTCGCGAGTTCATTGAAACCTACGGGCCGAAATTAAACCTGGCTGATTTGGATATTTAACAGCCGATTCCCCTTACCCTGAGCGGAGTTGAAGGGTATGGGGATAGAGATTTTTGATCAAATCCACTGGTTGATACAGCGCTTTGCGCTGTGATGGGGGAATAGGGAGAGAAAACAACAGACTTGGTGGAGCTTTTAGCTGTTCTAGATATTATTAAAAACCTTAATGTTTACTAGAGAGAGGGCTTTTAACCATAACGGTACTTTTTTATAGCTTGTAAATCCTTGCGGATTTTTTAGTTCTTCTTTGAGTTTTTCTTATACTTGATTCCTTAATTTCTATCTTCAGCTTTCCCACCCTTTTCTTGCTTTCTTTTATTATGACCTAATTTTAGAGTAATCGAATTGATTTTTTTGTCAATTGAGGCGAGATTGGTAAATTATCTTAAGCTTGGGGGAAATAGGGTGCAACTTAGGGTAATGTACGAATTAGCTTTACCTATGCTGACTGGCTATGATTAACGATATCAATTGGAAAAAATTACAAAATGGTTCGGATATTCGCGGGGTGGCACTTCCCTCTATCCCCGATGAACCGGTTAATTTAACGCCGGAAGTGTGTTGTAAAATTGGTCAAAGTTTTTGCACCTGGCTCAGTCAAACTTTAGAAAAACCGGTGGCAGAATTAACCCTCGCTCTAGGACGCGATAGCCGGATTTCTGGGCCAGATCTGATGAGTGCGATGATGGAAGGCATTATTGCACTTGGTACTAAGGTGTATGATTTTGGACTCGCTTCGACTCCTGCGATGTTCATGAGTACGGTAACCCCTGGCTTTGAGTGCGATGGAGCTATGATGCTGACTGCGAGTCATCTGCCGTCTAATCGTAATGGCTGTAAGTTTTTTACGGCGAAAGGGGGCTTAGAAAAACAAAATATCAGTGAGATTCTGGCCCTCTGCTCGGAAGCTGACTTTACTCCAGCACCCACCCCCGGAACCATTACTCCCAAAGACTTTATGAGTGTCTATGCGGGGCAACTGGCACAGAAAATCCGGGAAGGGGTGAACCATCCTACGGACTTTGAACAGCCCCTGAAAGGTCTCAAAATTGTCGTTGATGCGGGGAATGGGGCAGGGGGTTTTTACGTCAGTCAAGTGCTAAAACCCTTGGGGGCAGACACGACAGGTAGTCAATTTCTTGACCCGGATGGCAACTTTCCCAACCATGTGCCGAATCCGGAAAATGGGAAAGCGATGGATGCTATCTGTCAAGCTGTCATTGAGAATAATGCGGATTTTGGCATTATTTTTGATACAGATGTCGATCGCGGCGGAGCCGTAGACGAAACGGGTAAAGAACTGAACCGCAACCGCCTGATTGCTTTGATTTCTGCCATTGTGCTGCGGGAACATCCTGGCTCGACGGTGGTGACGGATTCCATTACTTCGGATGGTTTAACGAGGTTTATTACTGAAGACTTGAAAGGAGTCCATCATCGATTTAAGCGCGGGTATAAAAATGTGATTAATGAAGCGCAACGGTTGAATGGAGAAGGTCAGGAGTCTTGGTTGGCGATTGAAACCTCCGGTCATGCGGCGATGAAAGAAAATTACTTTCTCGATGACGGAGCTTACTTAGTGAGTAAACTGGCGATCGAATTGGCGAAAGGGAAATTAGAAGGGCGATCGCTCACCGATTTAATTGCTAACCTGAAAGAACCCGTCGAAAGCCAGGAATTCCGTATTAAACTCACCCTCGATGACTTTAAACCCTATGGAAATCAAGTCATTGAAGCCCTCTCTACCTTTGCTAATAGTCAACCTAGCTGGAGCGTAGTTCCCCATAATTATGAAGGTGTACGAGTTTCCTGCACCGATCCCGAAGAACAGGGCTGGTTTCTGCTGCGTCTGTCTCTTCACGATCCAGTTATTCCCTTGAATATCGAATCGAATGTGAGCGGGGGAGTCCCTAAAATTGCTCGTAAATTACTCACTTTTTTGCAATCTTTTGATGCGCTGGATCTTTCAACAATTAAGTAATATCAAATCCGAATAATCAGTTACAGTATGTCATTGCGAAGGTCGCGCAAGCGGAATGAAACAATCTCGCCTATCCCGGTAATCTTGGCGATTGCTTCCCTTCGGTCACAATGACAAGTGTTTAAGCGGATTTGATATAAAGATAGCACTAAAGTTGACTTGTCGGGACATGCATCTGTAGGGGCGAAAAATTTTTCGCTCCTACAAGATCTTTGTTCAATAATCCGCTAGACTAGGTGTAAGCGGTTGAAGAAATTGAAGGGCCATGAGTGATGACCTTATCACCAGAAAAAGTAACGACACTTTACGAGATTGATTACCTGCTGTGGATTGAAACCACTTTACAACAGTTACGCGATCGCGACTACAACCAGGTAGACTGGCAGAATTTGCTTGAAGAAATTGAGGATATGGGAAAAAGCGAACGCCGTAGCATCAAGAGCAATCTGACCGTTGTCCTCATGCATCTTTTAAAGTGGGAGTTTCAGCCCGAATTTCGCACCGGTAGTTGGTCGGGAAGCATTACCCAGCATCGCACCCGCATTCTGTACGCCTTAGAAGATTCGCCCAGTTTGAAAAATTATCTCCCGGAAGTGTTGGAAACGGCTTATTCACGGGCACGACAGGAAGCTAGTGATGAGACGCAATTGTCGTTGAGTCGTTTTCCTGTAAGTTGTCCCTATGAAATCGAGGAAGTGCTAAATGATGGGTTTTGGCCAGGTGGCGATGATAACATTCAATCCCTAACTCTTGATTAAAGAGTATCAAGTGGTAGGGACGAAAATTGTTCACTTCTACAGTTTCAACCAGCCAAAAATATCGTTTACTGATAATGTCCATTTCTCTAAACCGGTCAGCATCGGTAAGGGTTCCCCGTCGCCATTATTCACCCGATAAATTTTGGGCAAACCTGACTGAAATACTGTAATCGACTGGGTTTTAGGGTCAATAAGCCAACCTAATTCTGTGCCATTTTCCAGACAAAATAGAATTTTTTCCATCACTAAGGTCATGGGTTGATCCGGTGACAAAATTTCAATAATCCAATCTGGATGACGCTCAAAACGATTTGCGATTTCCCCCTCTTCATCCTTGGGCAAATTATCCCAGCGAATCACTGCAATATCCGGGACAATAGAGTGCCCAGCAAAAGTACAGCGCAATTCAGTGAGGGCTAGAGCAACTTTTTTCTCTTCTGTGAATAGGTCAATTTCCCGTGCTAAACGACTTTGCAGGCGACTATGTTTTCCTTGAGGCATAGGTTTTTGGGTTATTTCTCCATTGAAATATTCACGAGCAGGTTTGGTTTCTGGCAGTGCCAAAAACTCTTCTAAGCTCAAAGCTTGACGTTTTTCTATTGCTGTAATCATAATCATGCCTCCGAGATTAGGCTATTTAATTATATAACATTGATTATTATTATCATTTTAACTTCAGGAGACCTATTCTAAAGTTGGACAAAATCATTCTTTTTTGATATAACACATGAAAGACTGTTCATATGTCAAACGATTAAGAAAATCCAGATGAGTAATCCAAAATCAGAAACCGGGGGCTGCTGTAGTTGCAATAATGATTCCGGAAATAGTTCCGGCGATCAACAAGCCGTAGAATTTGACCTAAACAAGAAACTCCTGCCCATTATTACCGTAATCGTTCTCTTGACGTTGGGGTTGATGTTTCAGAAACCACTCCATAACACCCCTTACAGTTTAGGTGAATATGCCCTCTTTCTTCCCGCTTACTGGTTAAGTGGTTCCACTGTACTCAAGGCTGCGGGACGGAACTTGCTCAGAGGTCAGGTGTTTGATGAAAATTTTCTGATGACCATTGCCACAGTGGGAGCGATCGCCATTCACGAACTGCCTGAAGCCGTCGGTGTCATGTTGTTCTACCAAATTGGAGAACTCTTTCAAGGCTACTCTGTGGGTCGTTCTCGTCGCTCCATCAAGTCCCTGCTCACAGTTCGCCCCGATACAGCCCATGTGAAGCGCAAGGGCACAGTCAAAACTGTATCACCAGAAACCGTTAACGTGGGAGAAATCATTATCGTCAATCCAGGGGAAAAAGTTCCCCTAGATGGAGCAATTCTAGAAGGCAACTCCCAAGTAGACACCTCTGCATTAACCGGAGAATCAAGACCCCGCAGCGTCAGAGCCGGGGAAACCATACTCGCGGGCATGATTAACCAATCTGGTCTCCTCACCCTACAGGTGAGGAGACCCTTTGCAGAATCCTCCATTGCCAAGATTCTCGATCTGGTGGAAAATGCCAGTAGTAAGAAAGCCGAAACGGAAAAATTTATCACCCGTTTTGCTCGCTACTATACCCCCGTCGTCGTTTTTCTCTCATTAGCCGTTGCCCTGCTCCCCCCCCTATTACTCGCTGGTGCAACCCAGGCAGAATGGACGTATCGAGCCTTGGTCTTGTTAGTAATTTCCTGTCCCTGCGGTTTAGTGATTAGTATTCCCTTGGGCTACTTTGGCGGTGTGGGGGGTGCAGCCAAGCGGGGCATTTTGGTCAAAGGTTCCACCTTTTTAGACGCGCTCACCCAAGTGAAAACCGTGGTCTTTGACAAAACGGGGACGCTTACCCAAGGAACGTTTAAGGTGACGGATGTGATTTCTGAGAATGGACTGACGACGGCCCAACTCTTAGAATTAGCTGCAACGGTTGAGTCCCATTCCCATCATCCCATTGCCCAATCGATCCGAGCGGCCTATGGCCAAACGATTGATGATTCTAGGGTGCAAGACTATCAAGAAATTTCAGGATATGGTATTCGCGCCCAAGTGGGGAATCAAATTGTACTGGCAGGAAGCGATCGCCTCCTTCACCAAGAAAATATCCCCAATACGGTCTGTGGAGTCACGGAAACCGTCGCCCATCTGGCCGTTGATGGTCAATACACCGGACGCATTCTGATTGCCGATGAGCTAAAAGAGGATGCAGCCGAAGCCATTCAAAGCTTACATGCACAAGGAATTCAAACCGCCATGCTCACCGGGGACAGTCAATCTGTCGCCGATCGCATTGCCCAGGAATTAGGACTCGATCGCTATCGCGCTGAACTTCTACCGGAAGACAAAGTAAACGCTCTAGAAGAATTTTTACATCAAGCCAACGGAACCCAAAGCAAAGTAGCCTTCGTTGGCGATGGGATTAATGATGCCCCCGTCATTGCCAGAGCCGATGTAGGCATAGCCATGGGGGGACTCGGTTCCGATGCAGCCATTGAAACCGCCGACATAGTGATTATGACGGATGCCCCCTCAAAGGTGGCAGAAGCGATTCAGATTGCCCATAGAACCCTTCGCATTGTTTGGCAGAACATCATCTTTGCCCTGGGGGTGAAAGGCCTCTTCATTGCTCTAGGGGCGATCGGGGTCGCCACCCTCTGGGAAGCCGTCTTTGCCGATGTCGGGGTTGCCTTATTAGCCATCCTGAATGCAGGACGCATACTCAGGGACTAAGCGCCCAAGACCTCTTAAAAATCCACCAAATTCTCCTCAACGCCCTGTTCTTTGAGCCAGGCGATCGCCCCCAAACCCCCTACCCCACTATCCCTATCCCAGGCAGTATCAGGGTTTAGGCGATCGCAAACTCCGTAAACTTCCGACTTTCTGGCTCATGAAACCCTAGTACTTCTGTTCTGGTCAATTGTTCCGTGGTTAGATGTGGTTCCGAGTTCTTGTTTATTACGAGGATTTAATAAATTGATTAACGGTGTTAATAAATTTCAATCCTTTTATCCTTCCGGATAATTGGCAGATTTGCTATTCATTGAACTCGGAGAGTGACATAAGAGGGATATCTCTCTCACTCTTGGAAATTCGTTAGAATTTCCGTTGTTACAGCCCGCGATCGCGAAGCGTTTCATGTCGGCGACAGCCGAAAACGGAGTTTTATCGCGAAGCGTTTCATGTCGGCGACAGCCGAAAACGGAGTTTTATCGCTCACGAAGGAATCAGGGTTTCACGCCCTTTTTTCCGAAAGTGATAGAAGAGGGATACAGCACTTTCCTCTGCTATGAGGTACAACATCAATCCAGCAGTTCCAGCGATGGCGGGCTGATCATGTACTTCATGACAGCGCGAAGCGCTGTATGCTGTTAGCTTCACAATAACAAAACTCCTAGGGGAAAGTCAAAGCGATCGCCGGGAGATTTACACCAATATACTCGCCCTATGCGTCCTTCGACTCCGCTCAGGGCGCATAGTCGAAGGGCGCACGGAAAGACGGAAAGCAACAATTTCAGCTAACTCCTAAAATACTTAGAAATATTGCCGCAATTTTAACACTTTTATCGCCTCGCGGCGTACCCGTTCATACAAGGGCAGGGTTCCCACGGGAATATCTGCATAAAATTCACTATTGATCAGCTCTTGCTGCTCTAAATTCGTGACTGTTGCCGTTAAAACCGCTTGTTTAGTGGTTTGAGAAGGATCGGGTTGCGCCACTGGTTTCATATTGCTCAGTTCTACCGTTTGGGGTTTATAACCCGGTTGCATCCGTTTTAACTTTACTTCTGCCGATCCTGCCTTGATCAGGGGTTGAAGTAAATCAAGCTCCGCTTGATCGACGAAAATTCTCGCCTCCAGTTGATCGATTTTGACAATTGTCATAATCTGATCGTGACGCTCTAACCATTTACCCTTATTTTCTGACAAATTTTCGGCAAAAACAACGCCTTCATGCTCCGCTTCAAGGGTTTTATTTTTATCCTGTTGTTCTTGCAGCGAAGCGATCGCTTGTTGATGCATCCGGACAATATCCTCTTGAGCTAATTTTTCTTGCTCCGCAGACTCCAATTCCTGAATGACTGTCGCTAAACGATCTTCTTCCATTCGCAACTCATCTTGAATATTCTCCAATTGGCGCTCCAAATTTTGACCAATTGACGCAATTTCTGCCTGTTTAGACAACTGATGTGCGATCAATTCTGAAATTCTCGCGTCATTCATTGCCGACTCTTCTTGCAACATTTGGATTCTTTCTTCAAGATCCGTTTGATAATTTCTCGATAAAGCCCGGACTGCGATCGCATCTTCTGCATCATCAATCTGTTTTTGAAGTCCTTCCATGCGTTGATCGCGATGATAAATGGCTTTCTCTAATCCCGCAATCTGTCGATCCATCGCGGCAATTTCATGGGTGATGCTCTGAATTTCTGGAGGGGGGGAGCTGCTCAATAATCGATTGACATCATCCTCGGCTTCTTGAACTTGACGCTCTATAGTTCTAACCCGTTGCTCTGCTTCACTTTTTTGGGCCATTAAAATAAAAATTCGTTCGCGAGCAGAGGTCAGTTTAGCTTGTTCCTCTTGCAGTTGAAATTGTTC
The DNA here is from genome assembly GCF_030068505.1 of Roseofilum capinflatum BLCC-M114. Lineage (NCBI taxonomy): Bacteria > Bacillati > Cyanobacteriota > Cyanophyceae > Desertifilales > Desertifilaceae > Roseofilum > Roseofilum capinflatum. Next base: position 7,058 of record NZ_JAQOSO010000026.1, on the reverse strand, counting down.
TTCTACAATCTCGTCTTTCAAATCTTCATTTTGTACTTCTGCTAAAATTGTCCCAGGTTTGACTTCATCTGCGTGTTGAACCAGGAAATTAATGATTCTTCCAGGTTCTTCCAAATAAACAGAGTGGGTATTCTCGTCTAAAGGGGTGAATTTCCCTTCTCCTCGCACTGAGATAGGAACTTCCAGTTGGGAGAGCCAAAAACCACCACCCAGAACAACCGATAGAAAGAGAATTCTGCCCCAGTTGATGCCAGGTTTTTCGGGGACGGGCATGGATTCTTGGGCGGGCATTTCTGGCGATTTGGGTGCAGATTGGGCAGAGGATTTAATTTGATTGGGGGGAACGGCTTTTAAGGAAGCGGGTTTTTTCTCAGGGGTGCTAGTCATGGTAGATACAAAGAATAAAATAACAGGAAGTTTGAGGCAAGAGTTGATGAACTAATTAGTCTCTCGGACAAAAATAGTAAACTGCCCAAATGGCCAATAAGAGTAAGGCAGTGATGGGCATATTGGCAAAACTCCAGGTGAAGATTCTCCAAAAAAGAAAGCCAAAGACAAACCAAATGTAGAGTAAGCTAAAGGGGGCGTACAGGGCTAAAATCCACAGATCTTTTTTAGGTTCGCGAATGGGTTTGCCGGTGAAAAAGTTAATGTAGAGTCCGAAGGCGCGACCTCTTAAGTTGTTAATGCCGGTGGCAGCAACGGCGAGATAATAGCCGTCAAATTTGGCCACGGGGTTGAGGTTGAGGGCGAGGGTAAATAGGGCGGCAGCCATGAGCAGAAAACTGGTCTGATGTAGCCAGATGCCGTCGGTGGAAAAGTGCCAGAGCCAAAAGCCGATCGCCGCTAAAATGAATTGTACTAAGATGCCAGCTCCGACTACAAATAACCGTTTCCAGCGCGGTAAACAGTAACTATCGCTGGTGTTGGTGTAGGCTGCGGGGATGAGCATCATGAATAATAGACCGATTTCGGGTACGATTCCTCGATAATGTTTGAGGGTGAAGGCGTGACCGAATTCGTGCAGGGTGACGACAAAGGCGCTACAGAGAACAAAGGGTAACATCAGTGAACCGCCATAGGTTTGGAGAAGTTGTTGCCCTTGATACACAATTAGATCTCGGTTGTAGATGCCGAGGGCAGCCGAAAAGCTGAGAAAGCCGAGGAGGAGAACAAAGGCGGGTTGGGAAAAGACCCAGCGTATTTTGTCGATATGGGCGTTGAGGAAGCGATCGGGGTTAAAAAGGGGAATTCGGAAAAAGAGCAGTTGTAGGGGCGTAAATTTGCCTCTACGGGGCTTGGCGGGTTCCGTTCCCACTAACATGCCGGTGGCTGCCAGCATTTGCAGCAAGCCTTTGAGATGGTGGGGGGGAATGCAAAATTCTTGGATAATGGCTTGGGGCGATCGCCGGCCAATCTGTTCGATAATAATTTTATCTGGCTCGCACACTTGCAAAAATGTGACGTTTTCTGGGTTTCGCAGTACCCAATAGTCTCGGTGTTCAATCCACTCTAGACAGGGTTTGAGTTGGGAACCCCCAGGAGGCGGAGATTCAGGCGGTTCTGGGGCTTCGACTTCATCAAATGTCAAAATCCCCAACGTCATTAATTTTTCCAGCAGTTGCCCGGCAAAGTTGGGGTCAAGGGTATCTTCAAACTCATCTTGGCAAGCTTTTTGGATACTCTCTAGACTAAATTGCCCGGTAAAGTAGCGCAGAGCATAGCCTTCTGCGGGTGAAAATAGGAACTGTTGTCCGGGAGCTTTGAGGATAACTTGCTCGGAGTCCTTGACTTTACCGAGTTTCCAATATTCGCCCAAATTGGGACAAATCAGGGTATGGGCTTCTGAAAGCGGGGGGGATGATTCGGAGTTCATCTTCTTGGGTAGACGCGATGGATAGAGGAAAGAAGGAGAACTGAGTTCTCCTTCGAGAGGATAGCGGCAGGACTGAGTTGTTCACTCCCTCCTATAGGGTTCTCAGTTTTTTGAGGCGGTTTTTATGCAAAATCCCAAAAACTGTAATATTTCTTTACATTGGGGGGAGTGGGGAAGTGAGGGAATGGGGAGATGGCGAGATGGGACTTAACCCAAGTATTGAGCTACGGTTTGCACGTCTTTGTCACCGCGCCCGGAACAGTTGATAATGATGCGGGGACTGCCTTCGAGTTGGGGACAGAGGGTTTCTAAATAGGCGATCGCATGAGATGTTTCTAGAGCAGGAATAATCCCCTCTAATTTCGATAGCCGCTCAAAGGCCGCCACTGCCTCTTCATCCGTCACACTGTAATATTCAGCCCGTTCCGTCTGCTTCAAATAGCTATGTTCCGGCCCCACTCCCGGATAATCTAAGCCCGCACTAATCGAATGAGCTTCAATCACCTGACCCTCATCATCTTGCAACAGATAGCTCATGGCTCCATGTAAAACACCCACCTGGCCTTGGGTAAGAGTGGCGGCGTGCTTATCAGTCTTCACCCCTTCTCCGGCAGCTTCCACACCAATGAGGCGCACCGAACTCTCTTTGACAAACTCATAGAAGAGTCCCATGGCATTCGAGCCACCCCCCACACAAGCGAGGAGAATATCCGGGAGTCCGCCCCATTTTTCCCAAGCTTGGGAGCGGGTTTCTTCACCAATGATGGTGTGAAAGTCGCGCACCATCATCGGGTAAGGATGGGGGCCGGCAACGGAACCTAAGATATAGTGGGTGGTTTCCACATTCGTCACCCAGTCGCGAATGGCTTCCGATGTAGCATCTTTCAGGGTTCCGGTTCCCGCTTCCACGGGACAGACTTCAGCCCCCAATAGTCGCATCCGAAACACATTCAGTTTTTGGCGCTCCATGTCTTGAACGCCCATATAAATCACGCAACTTAGACCAAACCGGGCGCAAACGGTGGCAGTGGCAACGCCATGTTGTCCGGCTCCGGTTTCGGCAATAATGCGCTGTTTGCCCATGCGCTTGGCGAGGAGAACCTGAGCCAGGGCATTATTAATTTTATGAGCGCCCGTATGGTTGAGGTCTTCTCGTTTGAGATAGATTTGGGGGCCTGTGCCATCGGGTTTACGGTAGTGTGCGGTGAGGCGTTCGGCGAAGTAGAGGGGACTGGGACGACCAACATAATCCCGGAGCAGGCCTTGCAGTTCGGCTTGGAATTCGGGGTCATGGCGATAATGATCGTAGGCTTGCTCTAGTTCAGCTAGGGCAGGCATGAGGGTTTCGGGGACATATTTGCCGCCAAACTGACCAAACCGGCCGAGGCGATCGGGTACGGAGGCGATGGTTTGAGGAGGATTGATTGGAGTGGTAGTCACAGTGGTTCTAGATGATACGAATGGGACACGATCCCATTTTAAGCACCTGTGAGCGTCCCATCAATATGGGATGGGGGGATGGGGGGGATGCCCTCTCCCTATATCCCTCTCCCGTGGGAGAGGGACTTTTTCCCCCTTCTCCCGCGGGAGAAGGGGGTAGGGGGATGAGGGGCGATCGCTACATACGCTCAGAGAAGAGTGGGATCGTTAAGGAAGAAAATGAACGAACAATTATTAATCAATGAAAATAGAATACGATCTTTCAAAACTAAAAAGAAGACCTAATCCTTTTGCCAAGCAGTTAAAAAAACAAGTGACCCTTTCTTTGAGAATTGAGGTCATTGAATATTTTGAAGCTATGGCTCAAGAGCAAGGAATCTCTTGTCAGGAGCTAATCGATCTTTATTTGCAAGATTGTATGACTTCAGAGCGCAAGCTCTCTTTCAGTTAGCCTATAATCAGAACAACAGTATCGGAAAAACCTTGGCGAGGTTTAGAAACCCGGTTTCTTGGAGAAACCGGGTTTCTGGTAGCCACAGGGCAGCAGCAGCTATGGACATTAAACACATTCTCCGGTTAAATAAGTCACTCTTGGGTGGGACGGCGCTGTTGGGGTTAGGCTCTATTGGCGCGGGTGCTTTGGCGTTGGCAAACCCCATTGGTGGGGCGATCGCTGTGGGAGCGCTGACTGGAATCTCCAACTTCACGGCGGGGATGGTGGCGAATAACTTAGGGGCGTTGGTCGATAAGTTACGCGATAACCGGGAGGTTTTGCGTAATCAGGATTTAGCGAAGGCGGCGGCCCTGGCGATAACCTTGGCTTTGGGGAAAATCAGTCCTCAGTATCCAAAAATTCAAGGTCAATTGGAACACTTGGCGACTCAGACCGAGGCCTATTGGCTCCAGTGGGAAGAACAAGCCCAAAACCTGACCCTGTTTGAGTCCGTGCGGGAAGAGAAACTCGTTAATATTTTTGCCCAGAGTCCGGAGGAGTTTAGCCAGTATCAAGTCTTGCGGGCGGAGGAGTGGCGCGACTTGGCGACTTGGCTGTTTGAGCAGGGTTGCCAGCAGGGGGCGCTGTTGGGGGAGTTGGCAGACTATGCCAATGTCATCAACGCTTTAGCCCAGGAGTTGCAGCTCAACTTTAATAAAAATCTGCGGGAAGTCCTCAAAGACGATGCAGCCAATGGGGGAGAAGCGTTTGCGGGCATGTTGCTGGATTTGCATGGCAAGACCTTAGCCCAACTGGACAATATCGAGAAGGAGTTTAAGGAAGCCTTTCAGAAACTGGCTACCCGTGAGGATATTTGTCAGGCTTTGGAGCGCGTGGAGTCCGGCATTCATCAGGAATTGCAAGAGATTAAGGCCATGTTGGTGGTTGTGCTGGAGTTGCTGCATCAACGGGGGAGCGAGGAGGAACAGGGGCAACCGTTGCCTGATTTGCGGTGGGTGGGGGGTCAAGCGCCGCCCCTGTCCTTGCCTTGTCCCTATCTGGGTTTATCGGCGTTTGGGAAAGATGACCAACATTTATTCTTTGGTCGAGATGCCTTGATTCAGGAGTTGGTGCAGGCTGTTGAGGGTCGAGAGATTGTACCGGTAATTGGGCCGTCGGGGAGTGGTAAGTCTTCCGTGGTGTTTGCGGGGTTGCTGCCTGAGTTAGAGAAACAGTCCGGTTGGTTGATGGAGTCGTTGCGGCCGAAAAATGATCCGTTGTATGAACTGGCGCGGGCGTTGTTGCGGTTGACTGCTCCAGAGACGGAACTGCAAGAGGAGAACTTAAACGCGCCGATTGTGGCTCAACGGTTGCAAGATGACCCCTTAACGGTTGAGAAGTGGCTCGGTTCTGTGTTGGAGCGTCACCCGCAGAAGCGGATAGTGTTGGTGATTGACCAGTTTGAAGAGGTCTTTACCACAGAAAAGCGCAGTGTGTTTCTGGAACGGGTGCTGGAAGGGGTGGCAGCGCTCAACCAGGGGAAGCGCCGGGTAACGCTGCTGTTTACGATGCGGGCAGACTTTATGGAAAATGCCCTGTCTGAGCCTCGGTTAGCGGAGGTGTTGGATGGGGATGTGAAGGTGAAGCCAATGGGGGTGGAGCAGTTGCGGGCGATAATTGAACGACCGGCTCAGGGGTTGGTGCAAATCCAGGACGGGTTGACTGAACGGATATTAGAGGATGCACTGACGGAGAAGGAGGCAACGTTGGTGGAGCAAGCGGGTTGTTTGCCGTTGGTGGAGTTTGCCCTCAAGCAACTGTGGGATGCCCATGAGCGGGGATGGCTCACCCATGAAGCCTATGAGCAGATTGGCGGCGTAAAGGGGGCGATTGCCCAACATGCGGAGGCGAAGTTTCAGGCTCTGAAGCCAGAGGAACAGGACACGATGCGGCAACTGTTTATTCAACTGGTGTATCCGGGAGTGGAAAATCGCCATACTCGGAAAATTGTGACTAGCTCTGAGTTGGGGGAGCAACAGTGGTCTCTGGCTCAGGAGTTGGCGAAGGGAGACTATCGCCTGGTGGTGACGAATCGCAATGAGGGGACAAAAACGGTTGAGTTAATCCATGAGGCGTTAATTCGAGAATGGGAACGGTTTCAAGAGTGGATTAAGGAGGACTGGGAGTTTCGCCGTTGGCAAGAGCAGTTAGAAGTGGAGCGGAAATTGGGGGACTGGCTGCAAGGGAAGCGGTTGATTCAGGCGGAGTATTGGTTGCAAGAGCGCAGAGGAGAACTGAGTAAGGAGCAACAAGAGTTTATTCGTGAGAGTATCGAGAAGCGAGAGAAGAGTATCCAGGAGCGAGAAAAGCAGCGCCGACGGGTGCTACAAGGGGCAGTGGCTGTGGGAGGAGTGATGACAGTTTTGGCAGCCGCCGCAGGTTTGTTTGGATGGCAGGCAGAGCGACGGAGGGTGGAGGCAGAAGTGCGAGCTGATGCCTTGTTCGCACAGAGGCTGGTGGAAGTTAGACCTGTACCAGCCCTGACTCGTGCTATTGCAACCACTGCCAGAAGTGAGCAGAAACTGGGGCAAGTTTTGCCCTTGGTGCAATCGAGTTTAGCGGAAACCGTGCAAGTTAGTCGCGAACGTCAACTGTTCCAGGGTCATCAGGCTTCGGTCAGGTCTCTCGCCATCACCCCCGATGGCTCCAAGGTGATTTCTGGCAGTGGGAGTACTTTGGTGGGAAGTAACGACAATACCCTACGGGTGTGGGACATCACCACAGGAGAGTCCTTAGCCATCCTGGAGGGTCATCAGAATGATGTCACCTCTATCGCCATCACCCCCGATGGCTCCAAGGTCATTTCTGGCAGTAACGACAATACCCTACGGGTGTGGGACATCACCACAGGAGAGTCCTTAGCCGTCCTGGAGGGTCATCAGAATGATGTCACCTCCATCGCCATCACCCCCGATGGCTCCAAGGTCATTTCTGGCAGTGAGGACAATACCCTGCGGGTGTGGGACATAGCCACAGGAGAGTCCTTAGCCGTCCTGGAGGGTCATCAGAGTACGGTCAACTCCATTGCCATCACCCCCGATGGCTCCAAGGTCATTTCTGGCAGTGGGAGTACTTTGGTGGGAAGTAACGACAATACCCTACGGGTGTGGGACATCACCACAGGAGAGTCCTTAGCCGTCCTGGAGGGTCATCAGAATGATGTCACCTCTATCGCCATCACCCCCGATGGCTCCAAGGTCATTTCTGGGAGTTGGGACAATACCCTACGGGTGTGGGACATCACCACAG